>JADHVZ010000034.1 GCA_016783745.1 Candidatus Omnitrophota bacterium
TTTCATCTATTATGACCTTGCCTATCTTTGATTTAGCCTGATTAAGCGCCTTGCTGACATCAATCGCCTTCGCATACTCAAGCTTGAAAATGCGTAATTCCTCTTTTGTGTAGAATTTATCGCCGTAGAGCTGCTCATAGTCTCTTTCAGTCATCACGTTTATTATGTCGTTTTCCTTTTCATAGGCGAGGCTGTTTGCCGCCAGTATTATCTCAAAGGCGTCCCATACATCCACATCCTTTAAAAATAGCGTCACTCTTCCCCTTACATTCCTTCCCGCGACAATGTTCAGATTACTTCTTGCCGAAAGCATTTTTAAAACATCGATTATATCCACTCCCTTAAGATCAAGCGATATCTTGCCGGGGGCTTCTTCCGGCGCGGCCTTTGCCTGCTTTGGCGGACTTACTTTTGATCCGCTCGAACTACGGGGGCGGGGGCTTCTCTCTATTTCCTCCCGCGGAACATCCTCGATCCTTCTCTCCGGCGCGGGATCAGGATCGAGCTCCTCATACGGCACATCCTCCCCAACGCCTATCTCCCCGCTTTCAAGCATGCTTTTCAATTCCTCTTTGATCTCATCGGGAAGATTCTCATCCTCCAGCATCTCTCTTATAAGCTCCTGAGGCGGAACCTCTACAATCTCTTCTTCCGAAAATGAGACCGGGACACAAACCAGCAATCCGATAAAAGACAATATAAAAATTAATGCGGATAAATCATGAAATTTGGATCTCATTTTTTCCTCCTAGAGGATCAGCTCAAACCGCTGGCCTTTATATTCTAAGATTACGGTATCATCCATTATCTCTACGATTTTGGACTCTCCCATCATACCGCCGGTGTAAAGAAAAGATGATTTTCCGGATTTTTTGTCCTCGATAATAGCCTGAGGCCTCGCGCCGGCGATTATTCCTATTAACGACATCCCCGCTCGGATCTCATCAACGGAAGGGCCCGTGATGACCTGCTCCACCTCCACCTGCTGAGGCTTGAATATATTTCTGCCTGAGATAGAGTGAGAATAGTGAGAATAAGGCTTTACCTCGACGCTGCCCATTTCAACGGACCTCATCGTGACTGAGCCGTCATCAACGATCACTTTTATCTCGGCCTTTTTGTAAAATGCCGTGTATACGATATCATACATAAAATATATTATAAGTCCGGCAAGTATCACTATAAGTAACGCGTTAAATGTCCTGGCGCTTAACCCCTTTAACTTGAAAGGCATCGAAAGAGAAATGGCATGAGCCGCCCGCGGCGCCTCTCGTTTTGCTTCCTGCCCTAACGGCGCGGGTATTGACGCCGGCGGAGTAAAAAACTCTCTGGGCTTCAGCTTAGGCGGTTCCACATTTGATTGGACTGACATCGGCGGCTCTACTTCTGGAGGCTCGGCTTTTGGGGGCTCAGGTTTTGGGGGCTCAGGTTTTGGGGGTTCTGGCCTTGGTTGCTCTTCTTTCGGGGGCTCAGGCTTCTTTGCCTGATCATCGTCTTTAGGGTTATTTTTCCTGCCCGAACCCCTTATCAGCCTCAACAGTTTTTCTTCCGGAGAAAATTCCTTCTTCATATTTAAACTACCTCATCCCTTATGATTTTCACCATTAATGATTCATCTATGATTTTTTTATCCTTCATCACGAGCTCTTCGAGGGCGTTATGGCAGAGCACCGCGATCTTTCTGGGATAACCCATAGTGTGATCATAGATCATCTTTATCGCGCCGTTGGAAAAAAGCCTGTTCCCCCCGTTATACCCGGCCTGCTTCAATCTATACTCTATCATATCCTCGGTTTCTTTCTCATCAAGCGGATTTATGATGTACTTCAGCGTGACTCTGTCAAAGAAGTTATTGATCCTCTTTAGTTTCGGCAAAACCTCCATTTGCGCGAGGATCACAAGCTGCAGCAGCTTAAACTCATTTGTTTCATAATTAAGCAGGGTTCTCAAGATCTCAAGGAAGGTCGGAGTAAGCTTCTGCCCTTCATCTATCAGTAAAATTATGGTCTTGTCCTCGTCCACACCTTTTTGAAATAAATACTTCTCAATCGCGTCCTTATAGTCAAGCGTAGACCTGAAATTAGGGCTTACGCCGAATATTTTTGTAAGGCTTGCCAAAAACTGGAATTCGGACTTGTATGTCGGGTCCAGGATCATGTGAAAAACATAATCATCCTCGCCGTTAAAACTCTGTAGCAATGTCCTGCCCAGGGTGGTCTTACCGGTGCCTACATCGCCCATTATCACACTCAAACCTCTTCTGAGCCTTATCGCTATTTCAAGCCTTTTCATCGCGGTCTCGTGAGCCGACGACCGGTAAAAGAAAAAAGGATCGGGAGATGTTGAAAAAGGCTCCTTATTAAGCTCTAATATCTCAAAGTAACTCATAGCGCTTTCTCCTGTTTCAAAATATTCTTTATTTTAATCAGGGATATTTTTTGCAACCGCAGATCGCGGATCTTGTGCAGGGTCTCTATGGTGGAATCGTCAAAAAAACGAAAATTCGTATCCGGTGATCTTCCGATCTCCGATACAAGGCCAAGTTTCAAATAGTATTTAACTGTATGTATAGATTGTCCCGATATCCTCGCGACATCCTTTAATAGATAGATATTCTCCACTCACTCTCCTTGTAGAGAGTTGACTCATCAATTAGCACTCTCTACTCAGGGAGTATACACGATACTCCTATATTTGTCAAGGGGTTAGGAGAAAAAGAGAAAAAGGGGACAGACACTTTTTTTGTGGCGTTGTGAGGGACAGACACTTTTTTGAGGCTACGTACAAAGCTTCAAAAAAGTGTCTGTCCCCTTTACTTTGAGATGGAGATCTTGGTGATGTGCAGGATGGCCTTAATGATATCCGCTTCTTTCTCTTTGGCCCTCAGCACCATCCTCTCAACTTTCATAAGCTGCTCTGATGATTGCAGCTCATATATAAATTTGGCAAGCTCCTCCGATCTTGATTCTGAAGTCACTTTATAGGTAAATCTATTAAAATTCTCATGCCTTCTGATGCCCATCGGCTTAATGTTTGTTATATGTACATTGGCTCCTCTGGCAAGCCTCTCGATCTGCCCCAGGGCCATCGCGCTCTCCTCCTCGGGCCTGAGCATAGTTTCCTGGAAATATTTCGAGTATTCTTTATCCAGCTTACTTATCTTCTCTCCATTGCGCAGTATTCTGCTGTGCTTGGTAAGCAGGATCTCCCGCTGCCTGATGCTGTCGTCAAGTGACTTCCACATACCAGTCAAAGGTTCCATTATCATATTGTACGCAAGCGCTGCCAGCGCAATGCCCAGCGTGGCCGCGCCAAACCACTTCTCTCTCTTTGAAATATTTTTAATCATAACAAGATCCTTCAAAATCTATTTCAGCGGGCAGATTATCTCAAAATCGGCAAATTCTTTACCCTTGAAGGTCCTTTTGTTGGCAAAATTTATTTTTACATCCTCAAAATAAGCGGACTTTTCCAGGACCGGAAGCAGGTCAAAGACCCGGCTCAATTCCTTTGCCGCGCCCCTCAGCAGGATCCGGTCTCCATCCTCAAATTCAAAAAGCGTTAAAGAAACATCCTCGGGAAGCGTCGCGTACAGCTCCCTCATTATATCGATGGCCGAGCCCTCAAGCGTTAATTGATCCTGCACCAACTCGATGTTCCCCTTAAGCTTAGAAAGCCTTTTCACTTCGGGCTCTATCTCACTCAGCCTGGAGTTTATCTCCCTCAAATAACTCTTTTTGTCCCTTATATTGTTATAAGCTATTCCCAGGCACGCCAGAAGGACAGCGAGAAGCAGGATAGATGTCTTGATCAGCTCGGCCTTCATGGTCTGTTCCCTTTTTCTATGGATGACCTCTCCGGGAAGAAGATTAATGTCAAGGGCGTCGGGATCCAGCGCTATACCTAAAAGATGGGTGAATGATGCCTCACCGAATTTATGGATCATTTTGGTGGCCGGCCCTTTTATTTTGATCCGCCGCAATTGCTCTGCCATCTCGCAGGGAGCGGTAAGGCCCTCTATCAGAAATTTAGAAACACTTTTGACGAAGACCTGGCTGCCGGTTAAAATGACACGCGATACCTTCTCCCCCTGCTCTTTAAGAAACGCGTCAAAAGACAGGTTGGCCTCCTTCAATAGCCCTCTCTCCCTTGACGGTGAATCCGTGGTATTGAAAGAGATAGAACGCGTGAAAAGTAATTTTTTATCCTTCACTATCTGGATATGAGTGTGCTGTTTATCCACATCTATTATCGCCACGGGTCTTGAATCCTCGACTCTCATGCTAAAATACCAACTGAGAATACCTTCTGAGCTCAGCGCGATCTTCTCAACCGAGATACCCGCCTCTTTAAATATATCGAGATATCTCTCTATGGCTTTTTTCTGCGCCAGTATCAAGAGGATATCCGTATAACCGTCATTAGTGACTTCGATAGTCTTATGCGCCACAACTATCTCCTCACGGGCATACGGCAGGTATTTGACGGCCTGAAGCTCCGCCATGTTTCTGACTTCCTCCTCGTTTGTCGTCGGAAGCCTTACATTGCGAAGCGTCACCAGGTGGCGCGGAAAACTTACGTAAAAGTCAGACCTTCCCAATTTGTTCCTGGTAATAAGCGCGCGTATTTGCTTTGCTATTTCCCTGTCGTCTTCGGGTAACGCGGCGGAATCAAGCGCGCGAAGAAACTTCTGCCCCTTATCAACTGATATCGCGGCCGCCTTTACAAGGCCGTCGCTTATGTCAATTGCCGTTATCAGTTGTTCTTTTTTGAATTTCATGATCAGTTCTCGTAATAATACAGGATCCCGGTTTCCGCGTCAGATCGTTTGACCACTGCCTCTACGGTCTTCCTTACCTTGCCGTCCCCCACTGTGCCCCGCGATAATATCCGGAACGTATTGGTATTCACCTTGAAGCATTTCTTATTTACCACAAGCTCATTAAGCCGGCCAAGTTCCCCGGCACCTAAGCCTCCGCTCGCGAGCGGGGCCTTTAATTGCGTTATTATTGCTTCCACGTTATTGAATATTCTGTCATCCTCCGTGCCCGGCTCTTCATCATCGCCGTTTCTGTAGCGTACGATCTTACCCGGCAGCTCCTCCAAGTCTTCCCCTATCAAAACAGCCAGAACCGCTTCTGTGGCTGTGTTAATATTCACTTTCCCGTCACCGTCCCCAGGATAGACTGTTATGATGTCTTTGATGCCGTTGTAGATCTCTTCTGTCATCCCCTTGACCAGCATCAATTCCTCCGGGGCGCTGAACGGTGCGCTCTTACATGAATAAGGGCTTTCTAATTCCCCGTAATAGTCGCTCTCCGCCCCTTCAAGCCTTTCCACGTCATCTTCATCCCGCCAATCCATTATACTGTCGACGATCTCCATAGTAAACTCCGGAAGCTTCGCAAGCATAACGTCATCCAGTTTATTGATATTTAACCGCCCCTCTTCGTCGCTTGCCCCGTAGATATAAACATCCGTTCCGGCTTCATTTTTACCGGACTTATAGCTGACCGTAAAAATCCCGTCTCCAAGCTCGATCTCCTTAAGCAAATACTCTTCCTCGTTAAAATCAAAGCCGCAGCCCCACTGTTCGTTTATGGAATCCACCTTCTTGTCATTATCCTGCTCTATCAGCATAATAGTCTTTCTAAGCCCCGCTCCGGCCAGATAATGCGCCTTCGAGCTATTCAGAAAGAACGACATCAGCTTGATGTCGACCCCGACCCTTATTCCTATGCCGATCGCCAGGATCGTAAGCAGCGAGAGTATCCACAGTGTCGTCACCAGTATTGCCCCGCGCTTATTCGAAGAAGAAAAAATCCGCATCAGGCTATAATCCTATCTCTTTCTCGCCAAGGATCCCCGCCGGAATAAACATCGTTTTCGTGAGGCTAAGCTTCTCATTATTCTTTCCGGCTTTCACGTTTATCACAAAACGCACCCCTCGCGGAATACGCGATTCCTCATCATCCCATTCATCCTCCCATGAATAAGGCTCGAATTCCTCCTCAGAGTCATAGCAGTAATAAAATCCACAGTCATCTACGCCGGCAAACAACACTTCCTTTTCCGCGGTTTCGATATTGAAACCCTCGGCCTTACCAGCTTTCATCCTGATAAGCTCGCCCGCCGCGCTGTCGTACTCGTATTTTACCTTCACCAGCTGGCGCAGCGATATATTCGCCTCCTCAAGGTACGCCCCCTCCAGAGTGATGAAAGAGACTTCTGCGCTATTGCCGGAAAAAACGAAAGCGGATTCCTCATCTGTGGTCATATGGACGGTATTTCTGAAATCTCTGGCTATGTCATCCATCGCAAATTTGATCTGCTGGTGTATGTTTCCCCCCTCGGTCGACCTCCGCCATATGGAAATGCCGGCAAAAAAAGCCGAATAAAGCGCTATCGCCACAACAGCGAATATGCTCATAGCTATCATGAGCTCTATGAGCGTAAAGGCATTTTTTTTACAGATCAAGGGATTCGCCATTAAATAAATACGTGTTTATCTTAAAGGTCGTTTCCCCGCCATCTTTTTTCAATGTGATCACGAATTCCACATGGTTAAGGGGAAAGTCATCCACCTCTTCCGCTTTCAGCTCCCATTCCGCGTACCTGCGATCGTCAAACCTTCCGGATTCGCTGCCTTCCTCTACTGCCCCTGCCTCCTCGTACTCCCACATTTTTTCTTCAAGAAGATATAGCGCCTCCAGATATGCCCTTGTAGACCTGAACGCCCTGACGGAAGTCATGAATGAGCCTATCACAAAGACAACTCCCACCGTCACGATAAAAACGCTCAACAATACCTCAAGGAGCATGAATCCGTTTTTATTTTTCCTCATGCTCGGAAACTTCCACATGGCCAGCCCTGCCGTTAGTCTTTATCTGTATGGTTTTATTTTTACGGTTCGAGACATAAATAGTCTCTTTACTGCATCGGCCGTTCGGTAAAAATCTTATCTTATCCGAGGTGCCCCTTAGATCTACCCCTTCCGGCAGGTGAATAGCCGCCTGGAACCTTCCGGTCACATCCTGCCAGGACTTTACGAGCTCGGTCGTCTCTACGGTATCCCCATCTTCACTGGTGACCTCTTTTACGACCTTTTCTTCCACCTCCATTTTAAGGCTGTATGAGCCCCCGTCAAAGTCGAAGATCAGTCCGTATATACTTTCTCCTACAATGGCCCTCTGCTGAGCGTATCTTATAAGTTTGCTCACATTATAAGCGGCGTCTTGCAGCTCCAGGTCCCTGAAGGTCTCCCGAAATAAAGGGCTTGAAATAGCCATCAGCACCGCTATTATGGTGGCGACGATGATCAGCTCGATGAAGGTAAAGGCCGCGGCCGCAGGCCTACTCCAATTCTTCCTCCCAGTTAGTGATATCATCCTCTCCGCCTTCCACTCCGTCGCTTCCGAATGAATAGAGGTCATAGTCACCGGCGTGAGACCCGGGCGACTTGTAGCTATATTTTCTGCCCCACGGGTCCATGGGCTTGCGCTTCAGGTAAGGGCCGTTCCAGTTAGCTGCTTTACTCTCGCCCGGATTCTTCAAAAGATCATCCAGCCTGTCCGGATATTTTCCGTTATCCAGTTCGTATAGATCAAGCGCGAGGGCTATATTGGACTGGATATCCGCCTTTGCGGCTTGCATACGCGCCTGTTCGCCCCTGCCGACGAGCCTCGGGACCACCATAGCGACAAGTATTCCCAATATTATAACGACAAGCATGAGCTCGATTAATGTAAATCCCTTTCTATTAACCATTTTAAAGCCTCCTTATCACCTTGCTATGAAGCTGAGTTCGAATATCGGTAAAAGCATCGCGATAACTATAAAACCTATTATCAGGCCCATCGTCAGTATCATCAGAGGCTCGAGCAGTGATGTTAACAGATCCACCGTCTTATCTACTTCCCTTTCGTACGACATGGAGATCTTGACCAGGGCCTTCTCCAGCGCCCCGCTTTCCTCGCCCACCGCTATCATATTATTTACAAAAACGGGAAAATGCGCGCCCTTACCCAATCCGCCGGCCAGGCTTGACCCGCTCATTACCTCCTTATGCGCGGCTCTCGCTTCCTCCTTCAGGACCTCGTTCTCCATAATATTGATGACGACCGTCAAAGCTTCGAGAATGGGTACTCCGTTATTCAGAAGAGTCGATAATGTCCTCGCAAAACGCGCGATCTCGGCGCGCAAAATAAGCTGGCCCAAAATAGGAATGGATAATTTAGTCTTGTCTATCAAAAGCCTCCCCTCGCGCGTTTTCGCGACTCTCGCGAAGGTAAAATACAAAAGAAAACACGCGCCGGCCAGGACCCACCAGAAATCTCTCATGAAATGGCTTATGTTCAGCAATATTACCGTCGGCAGAGGCAGGGTCTGGTTGAGATCCTGGAACATGGAGACTATCTTAGGTATGACAAACGTGATAAGAACGAATACGGTGGCCGCTCCCACAAGGCCCATCAGCGCGGGATATGCCATGGCCCTTCGCACGGTATTATTGAGCTCGTCCTGCGTCTCCTGGAATTCCGCCAGCCGCAAAAGAACATTTTCAAGGCTGCCGCCGGTCTCGCCCGACTTTACCATGCTTGTATATAATGAGGAAAATGTTTTCGGATGCCTTTCCAGCGCTTCGGAAAGCGGGTTTCCTTCCTGGACAGCATCCCTCAACTCGCTGATGATGCCCCGCAGATACCTGCTCTCGGTCTGTTTAGTAAGGACGGTAAGGGCCCTGACTAAAGGCAGGCCGGCTTCGAGCAGATCCGAAAGCTGCCTGGTAAATATGCTGAGGTCGCGGATCGCCACTTTCTTAAAACGCGCGAAAGGATTTCTGTGCATAGCGGCATGCTCCGGCTTTTCCTCTTCGACGGAAACGGGAAATAGCCCCATGGCCGTCAGCCGGTGCAGGGCCGTGTTCTTATTTTCGGCGTCTATATGGCCGCTTACTTCCTCCCTGGGTCCCTTCTTGGCCCGGTACGCAAATCTCGCCATTATTCGATCACTTCCGCTTCTGTCACTCTCAAGACCTCAGACGGCGTAGTCACGCCCCTCTTTATCTTTTCCCAACCGTCCTGCCTCAGCGTGCGCATGCCTTTTTCTATTCCCTTCTCCTTGATCTTGTCAGCCGGCTGCCTTGCCAGGATCAGGTCCCTGATATCCGTGTCGATAAACAATATCTCGTAAATAGCGGTCCTGCCCATGTATCCTGTCTGTTTGCATTCGTCACAGCCCTGCCCTTCATAAAATTTTATCTTGGAGATATCCTTGATCTGCTCAACGCCCAATTCCCTCAGTACTTCTTTGGAAGGTTTTACTTCTTTTTTGCACTGGGAGCATATAACGCGCACAAGGCGCTGCGCGATAAAACACTCAACGCTTGATGCCGCCAGATAAGGTTCGATGCCCATGTCCAAAAGACGGGTCACGCCGCCTGAGGCATCATTGGTATGCAGCGTCGAGAAAACAAGGTGGCCTGTCAGCGCTACTCTGATCGTTATCTCCGCCGTCTCAAAGTCCCTGACCTCACCGACCATCATGATATCAGGGTCATGCCTCAGCATGCTTCTTAAGCCCTGAGCGAATGTCAGCCCTATCCGCGGCTGTACCTGTATCTGCGTCACGCCTTTTATCTGATATTCTATCGGATCTTCGATCGTTATGATCTTCTTCTGCCTGATATTTATCTTATTTAAACACGCGTAAAGCGTCGTGGTTTTTCCGCTTCCTGTGGGCCCTGTCACAAAAACTATCCCGTGAGGCTTTTTTATGATCTCCTCCATAAGGACCTGATCCCTCTTAAGCAGGCCCAGGCTTTCAAGTGAGAATTTTACGCCGGTACTCAGGATCCTGATATCAACGCTTTCACCGAACGGAGTAGGCAGGATGGATACACGCAGGTCCAGGTCTTCACCCGCCAGCTTCAGCCTTATGCGGCCGTCTTGCGGTAAGCGCCTTTCCGCTATATTTAGATTGGCCATGATCTTTATTCTTGAATTGATCGCGGATTGAAAATGCTTTATGCTGGGAGGTATCGTCGTGTCATACAAAATCCCGTCGATCCTGTAACGCACCTTCATCTCGTCTTCATAAGGCTCTATGTGAATATCAGTGGCCCTGTCCCTGTACGCCTGTAAAAAAATCTGATTGACGAATTTGATGATAGAGGCGTCCTGGGCCATGTCTTCAGCGTCTTCGCTCTTGCCGACGTCAAATCCGGCCGCCTCCTCCCTGATCTCCTCACCTGCCATCATCTTCTCAAGGGTCTCGGCTCCGATACCGTAATACTTCCTTATCGCCTCCACTATATCGTCTTCACCTGCCAGGACCGGCTTCGTGTCAAAACCGAGTATAAGTTTTATGTCATCCATCGCGTGAATATCAAGCGGATTTGTCACCGCGATGGTAAGGACTCCGTCCTTGAGGTCGATAGGGATTATCTTATAATGGCTGGCGAATTTGGCCGGAACTTTTTCTATGATGGCCGGATTGATGTTCAGGTGCCTCAGCTTAACGAATTCCACGCCCAGCTGCTCCGCGAGCACGCGCAGCAGGCCATCCTGCGAAATATAGCCCAGCCCCACAAGCACGTTGCCCAGAAAGCCGCCTGTTTTCTTCTGCTCCTTTAGCGCCGCGTCAAGCTGCTGCTGCGAGATGAGTTTTTTGTCTATCAGGGCCTGGCCAAGAAGGGTCTCTTTTTTGAATACCATCTATTGTTCCTTTTCCTCCAGCTTCTCTATGCTTGCCGCAATATCGCTAAGCGTCTTACCCAGAAGCTGTTTGATCTCCTTCAGCAATCCTATGATCTGGATATTCTGGTAGTATAAGGCCTTCAGTTCCTCGTCGATAAAGATGACGTCTTTCGATGCCAGCTTATGGGTCTCACTGGCTTTTTGCTCCGCGTCACTGATGCTCATCACCTCGTCGTCCGCCGCCGCCACACCGCTCGTCACCACTATCATACAAATAACAACTAATAACCAAGGGATCCTTTTCATATTTTTGTAACCTCTCGTAACCTTTCGTAACCTCTTTAACTTTATTCTATCCAGAAAATAAAGCTGGGCTCATCCTCCAGAGCCGCTTCCGAATCTTTATACTGGCCTTTAAGCGTCAATGTGCCGGCGCCCGTTAAAATTATATGGCCTCCAGGGCGGTTCAATACCGCGATCGCCGAACTTACATCAGGCTCGACAGTGCCATAGATAAAATCATCGCTCCTCAGGGTGGAGCTTTCGTCTCCGCCTATGGTAATGGTCTTTGCCTTGAATGTCCTGTCGCAGGTAACCGAGGCGTCCGGCGTGTCTATCAACACAGTATCAGCGCTTGTCGGGATAGTCGAAGGGGTCCAGTTGTCCGGATCCGCCCATAAAGAGGCATCGCCTGCCCCGCCCCAGGTCTTGGGCGCCGCGTCCGCGCGCGCGCATATAAAAATCACGGCCAAGGTAATAAAAAAACATAATATTTTTTTCATGCGGCCCTCGTTTTTTACGGTTTGATGAACAAACTGCATCCGCTTATATCCATCTCCACTACCTCCAGCTCCACATCCCCTTCAAGCATGACAACATCCTCGATGTCCTGATCGTTATCATAGTCATAGAGGCCGCTGGAATCCATGAGAAGCAGGTTTATGCCTGCCTTTGTGCCCAGTCCGGGGAAAGACTCATGCACCCTACGCCCCGATGGATACTCTATCGCATAATGCCTGATCTTAGGCTCGCCGGATCCCACACGGCTGAACATTATCTCTAAGACCCAGTCCTTGCCTCTGGCGGGCGTGGCCTCGAGTTTTATGATATCCTCATTGTCAACACCCATAATATTACCTAACTGCAGGATATAGATGTTCTCGCTGTCCGGTATGGGTATCTTCATCCCTTTTTCAAGCGGGACAAGCCCCGAACGCATGGGCGCGTTACGCAGGCTGGTAAAACTGAGAAGGCTGACTTCGGCTCCGCCGAGCTCCGCGGTCAAAAAGATCTCCACCCCTGTTATGATGACGATGTCTTCGGTGTCCACCCAGTCAGATTCAGTTACCAGATTATTGGCATTGTCATAATACCGCAGCCGGAAATCGATTATCTTCACCCCAAAGAGGTTTTTTGAGATCTCATTCTCTTCGCCGTCGTAATCCGTGAATATCTGCTTATCTTCCTCATCCCACCATATCGCCTTGACCGCGTCCGGATTGAACTTAGGGTCCGGATGGTAGGTAAAACGTATATTGCTGCCCGATGTTACCGGCTGCGCCAGTCTGATCTGCGTCGTCGAGGCATGCTTCTGATCCTCCAACACTGCCGTGGCCAGCATATAACTATCGGCCTCCGGAAGCTTTATTTCTGTTATCGGGGCCGACGCTCCCGGCTTCAGCTTTCTCCCAAGCGTATAAATAAAATCCCTGCCTATGGCTGTATGAGTGCTGTCGGTCCACGGAGGCACAAACTCCACCCTCCTATCGCCCGCCGCGATTATCTCCAAGCCGTCCCTCAGCCCGTATCTTTCCGCGACGCCGTTGGTTATCTCCTCGTTAACGTCGTTGATCACTTTCTGAAGCGCAAGCCTGTCTTTCGAATATCCCCAGCTATCCAGCGCCGCGTTCAGGCCCATATAGATCGCGCCTGCTATAATCACAGTTATAGCGATCGAGATCATAAGCTCAATAAGCGTGATTCCATGTTTATCCATCCGAGCCCGTCGATTTCCGGCTATTCCTTAGTCTTGATCTCCCGCCACATAAGGACGCCTATGCCTTTTTTGGAGATCTTGCCGAATTTAACCGTTCCTTTTTTTATCCCAAATTTATATCTGGATCTGGGTATCACTGTGACATATTCGGCCTCCGTATTCGCCACCAGGACCCTTGCGATCCCGTCCTTGAATGTGACTCCCCTCAGGATAGCTCCGCTTGCGGCGCTTGAATTGGTGATCTCTTCTTCAAGATCGACGTTTACCGTAAGGTCATTTTCTGAGTCGATGAGATTGCCCTCTTCGTCCACTAATCGAATGGATATCTCCGTTGAGCCGATGGGCGACTCTGTGTCTACCACTTCGAGATAGGCCTTTTTCACAGTGATACTGGGGCTTTCCACGGACAAGCCGCTCTCTACTTCATTGGCCGTTACCCTGTAACTACCGGCGATATCAGAACCCATGAGGAATGAATGCTCCCCCTCATCCGCCGCCACAAATTCGTAAGCCTCAGGAAGGCTAAATCCCATCGTCGAAAGCACCGATACGCCGCCCAGGTAATTGGCTATTGATTCCTGATCGGCATCTGTCACTTTGACAACGCACTCGATATCCTCGCCAACATAGAAGAAGCTTCTTTCTGCCGAAGGCTCTAAAATATCTATTACAAGGCTGTCGGGCCGGAATGATATTTCCGCGCTGGTGCTGTTTATAACGGGATTGCCCGCGTCGGAAGCCTTTATTTTGATAGTCCCCCACAGGCCGAATTTGACGTTTCTCGCGCCAGCGCCGTTTTCAAAATCATCAGTGTCCATTGACGCCGGCGTGATGGAACCGCCGGATACACTGGCCGGCGAGACCGCGACAGCGGCAAGCGTAACAGGGCCTTTATAATTTAACGCCGGTTTATAATTACCTTTTGCGTCCGTTTCCGCCGAATAAGCGGTGACACCCACAGAGAAGCTCTTGCCGACTATCTGAGCAGTGCCGCAGGCAACCTCGATGTGATCCGGCATAAAAGTGATCGTCCCGGACGTCCCTGTTTTTAAGAAGTCGCTCCTATCCACGGCTGTTATCTGTATAGCCCCGCAATCCGGATAATTCGCGTTAAGGATAAGGATCCCCTCGCTGAATCCTGAGGCTATAAAAGGCGCGATCTGCCGCGTACCGGAATTCGGGGTTATATATACAGCAGTAAGTTCGACCTCGCCCGAATAAGTGGTATTGATCTCACCCTCATCATCCTTCGCTACGATCGTCAGGTCAAAATCCTTGCCGGCGACTTGCGGAGTCTCAACGGTCATGTCAAACGCCGCCACGTCTGAGATGACCTTTTGCTCCTGCATAGCATTGTCCCATCCGCGATCCGGATACTCGGTCACGGTGATGATGGGATTGCCGCTTTTTGTGTCCTTATAATAAACCGTTACCTGCTGAGCGTTTTCAGCGATAGTGACCTGGCTGATCGGCGCCCATGCCTCCTTATACATGGAGAATTCACCGCCGGTTGACGATGTAAGTAATTCCAGAGTGACGTCTTCCCACGCGGTTTGAGGCTGGGTAAGCGCATTCTGAAGCTGTATCGTGATAGCGCCCGAAACCTGCCCCTTAGTAATGACATGGGATGCGGTAGAGATCTGCAGCTTGTCAATAAAATGAACTATAAAATCATCCACATAAGTATCGTCAACGGTAAGGCTGCTGTTATAAACCCCTCCGAATTTCAGCTCACTTATAGAATTGATGGAGGAGTCTATGAATGCCAGGTTTTCTTTGACCGGGCTGAAAATCATGTCAGGATTGCCTGCCTGGCCCACATAAACATCGTAGAGGTGATTTGAGAAATCGACTTTTAACGTGACCCTGTACCACTCGTCAGTCAGGTAGGACTTTCCCGTATCCAACCATGCCGCGCCGTCTGACGCATAGATACTTCCGGAAGGATCGAACGTAACGGCGGCGATCGTATTGGTAGGAACATTTTGTGTTTCATTGCCCATGGCAGGCTTGACAAGAAACTCGATCCAGGTAGGAGTGACCTCATCAAACGCCTTCTCGCAAGAGACATTGACACATGTCACAGAGCCTAACATCCCCAGGGCCTTTCCGGAGCCCCCCGGCGTCACGGAAGCCTGGGTTATGGCGTCTGATACGCTGCCCTGCTTGACCTCCCAGTTACCCACGCCGTCTATCGAGGCGCCATCCGCCTTATCGTCAAAATCTTCATAATAAGTATCTATAACAGCGGCGGCAGGAGCGCACGTCAAAAATATACATAGCGCGGTAAAAATGCCTGCCCTCATAAGCAAAAAAAGACCCTTCATAACAACACCCCTTGCGTTGCTATCTAAATTGCACCCAATACTACGTCTTATAAACCCGCATTACTCAGTTGTATCGCCGGTAAAGTCCTGAGCGATGCCGGATTTCAGATCCCTTTCTACAAACTGGCCGACTTTATCATCATAGATGTACATCCCGGACCTGAACTTGTCCGTATCCAGATCATACTGATCGCTGAATATCGCCTGCATCCTCAAAAGCTGAGCTCTCTCTTCGTCCATAAGCTGCTCTAATATGGCGACCCTAAGCTCCTGATTCCGCAAAGCGGTTATATTCGCGATTAACAAGTCTCTCTGGCCCTGCTCGGCCGACTTTTGTTCCTGCGCAAAAATCACACCGGAGGCGCTGCAGATGACAAACAAAACTATGGCGCATGTCAAAAACCTCTTCATTCCATTTCCCCCCTTTATATTCTTTTCATTTAAACACATGATTCTGGCTTTTTTGTTTTCTCTAACCAGAACCAGGT
>JADHVZ010000035.1 GCA_016783745.1 Candidatus Omnitrophota bacterium
ATCTGCGTGTCCGGGGCAGTCTATGTGGGCGTAATGGCGCTTCTCTGACTCATATTCTACGTGAGCTACCGCGATGGTCAGGATCTTGCCCTTATCCCTTACCGCTCCGCCTTTTGCTATTTCTTCGTATGTCTTTGCTGTTGCCTGGCCTTTTTTAGCTAATACATAGGTGATCGCGCTTGTCAGGCATGTCTTCCCGTGGTCGATGTGGCCGATAGTGCCTACATTGACGTGCGGTTTTGTCCGTGCGAATTTTTCCTTTGCCATAATAGACCTCCGTTCTTACAATTTATTCCCTTATTGTTTTCCGTCCAGTATTTTTTCCATTATATGTCTAGGCACTTCTTGATAAAAAGAAGGCTCCATTGTATAGGTAGCGCGGCCCTGTGTCAAGCTTCTAATTGATGTCGCATAGCCGCATACTTCGCTTAATGGCACAAGTCCCTTTACGATCTTCGTATTTCCCTTCTGGTCTATGGATTCTATTTTAGCCCTTCGGGAATTCATATCCCCGATAACGTCTCCAAGGTATTCCTCAGGCGTTACGACCTCAAGGGACATTATAGGTTCCAGGAGTACCGAAGCCCCCTTCTTCAGTCCGTCATTAAACGCGATCGAAGCGGCCATCTTAAAAGCCAGATCCGATGAATCGACATCATGATATGATCCGTCCACGAGCTTTATCTCTACATCGGTGACCGGATAGTTTAATATAGCGCCGCTTCTTGCCGCGGCCACCACACCTTTCTCGACGGAAGATATGTATTCTCTCGGTATAGCGCCACCGATTATTTTGCTCTCAAATTTTACACCCTCGCCGGGCTGCGCCGGAGCCATCTCCATGACTACATGACCGTACTGGCCCCTTCCGCCTGACTGCTGGATGAACTTACCTACCGTTCTTACGGTTTTCGTGATCGTCTCCCTGTATGCGACCTGCGGCCTGCCTACATGAGCGCCTACTTTAAATTCTCTGAGCAGCCTGTCCACCATTACCTCCAGGTGGAGTTCGCCCATACCGGATATTATAGTCTCGCCGGTATCTTTGTTATAAGAGACCTTAAATGACGGATCCTCTTCAACAAGTTTATGTAAACCTCTTGCCAGTTTATCCTGGTCCGCTTTTGTCTTAGGTTCTATTGCCATGGAGATAACCGGGATCGGGAAGTGCATACTTTCGAACACTATCGGGTGGCTTTCTTCGCATATAGTGTCTCCTGTTCTGGTGACCTTAAGCCCTATACAGGCGCATATATCCCCGGCTTCCACCTGATTGCATATTTCCTGTTTATTAGCGTGCAATTTTACGATCTTTCCTACGCGCTCTTCCTTGTCTTTATTGATATTATATATTGTCGCTCCGGTTTCAAGGATTCCTGAGTACACCCTTAAGAACGTCAATTTGCCCACATAAGGATCCGACATGATCTTGAAAGCAAAACAGCTTAACTTCTCGTCGTTCTTTGGCTTCCTGACTTCCTCGTTGCCTGTTCTGGGGTTGATCCCTTTTATGGGTGGAACGTCCAAGGGAGACGGAAGATAATCGCAGATAGCATCAAGTAAAAACTGCATTCCCATATTGCTTAATGCGCTGCCGCACAATACCGGGATGAACTTACCCGTCGCGGTCACTTTTCTTAATATATCAGCCATCTCTTGAGGGTATATGCCGCCGTCATGGACATATTTATCCATGACATGCTCATCGACCTCAGCCAGCCTCTCTATCAGGTTGTGCCTGTATTTACTTGCCATATCCTTCATGTCCTCCGGTATCGGCGCTTCCTTAAAACTGGCGTTTTCCTCTTCACCCTCGAACATAAAGGCCCTCATGTACACTAGATCTATTATGCCTTTAAAATTTGATTCCGCGCCTATAGGTAACTGCAGGGGCTGGGCATTAGCGCCAAGCTTCTTATGCATATCCCTTATTCCGGCAAAGAAATCAGACCCTACGCGGTCCATCTTATTTATAAATGCGATTCTCGGCACGCCGTAGCGCTCAGCCTGTCTCCATACTGTTTCGGACTGGGGCTGTACCCCTCCGACCGCGCATAATACGATAACCGCTCCGTCAAGGACCTTTAAAGATCTTTCGACCTCTACCGTAAAATCAACGTGGCCCGGCGTATCTATGATGTTTATTCTCTTTTCCTTCCAGAAACAGGTCGTGGCGGCGCTTGTTATTGTAATACCCCTTTCCTGCTCCAGCTCCATCCAGTCCATAGCGGTAGTGCCTTCATCCACGTCTCCTAATTTATAAAGCTTGCCGGTATGATAAAGCAACCGCTCGGTCGTGGTCGTTTTACCGGCATCTATATGCGCTATTATTCCTATATTTCTTGTATCTTTCAGACTAAACGTGCTCATATTAATCGTTCCAGGTCTTTCTGTGGTTGACTGTATGCTCACAGGCTCTTACCATCTGTAGTGGCTGAATGCCTTATTGGCCTCAGCCATTTTATGCGTATCTTCCTTCTTTTTAACCGCCGCACCCACACCGTTATAGGCATCCATGAGCTCAGCCGCTAATTTCTCTCTCATTGATTTTCCGGATCTGGCGCGCGCGAAATCGCGCAGCCAGCGGAATGCTATCGCCCTACTTCTATCTTGAGGTACTTCTATAGGGACCTGATATGTTGCTCCGCCTACTCTGCGTGGCTTGACTTCAAGAAGCGGCCTCGCGTTATCTAGCGCCTTCTCGAATACCTCTATGGGTTTCTTGCCTGTTTTCTCGGCCAGTATATCAAAGGATTTATATATTATTTTTTCAGCCTTAGATTTCTTACCGCGCTCCATAAGTACATTTATGAACTTAGTCAGATCCCTGCTGTTATATTTCGCATCAGGTAAGATCTCTCGTTTTTCTGCTCTTCTTCTTCTCATCGGATCTCCTTAAGCCTTTGGTCTTTTCGTCCCGTACTTAGACCTTGATTTCTTCCTGTTTGCCACTCCCATTGTATCAAGGGTACCGCGGACTATATGATACCTCACGCCCGGAAGGTCTTTTACCCTTCCCCCGCGTATGGTGACGATGGAGTGCTCCTGAAGATTATGGCCTTCTCCGGGTATGTAAACCGTTACTTCCATTCCGTTAGTCAGCCTGACTCTGGTTACCTTTCTCAAGGCTGAATTGGGCTTCTTCGGCGTTTGTGTTTTTACCTGCAGGCAGACGCCCCTGCGCTGCGGACATGCCTGCAGGGCAGGTGATTTTGTCTTCTTTTTAAAACTTTTACGACCCGTTCTTATAAGTTGATTGATTGTCGGCATAAATTAAGCTTTCTTCTTTACCTTATTTTTCTTATTTTTTTCTTTCTTTTTCGATTTTTCTGTTTTCTTTATTTCATTTTTTGTATCTTTTTTATTTTCTTCCTTTTTTTCTTCTTTTTTTGCGGGTCTTTCATTTTTGTCCGATTCTACATTTCTTTTGACATCAATAGATCTGTGAGACCGGAAACCTGTTCCCGCGGGGATAAGATGCCCCATTATTACATTTTCTTTCAAGCCGAACAATTCATCCCGGCGTCCGCTTGCCGCCGCGTCAGTCAAGACCCTTGTAGTCTCCTGAAAGCTTGCTGCAGAGACAAAACTTTCAGTTGTCAGGCTTGCTTTTGTTATGCCCAGCAAGAGAGGAGAGGCCTTTGCGGGCTTTCCCTTCTTTTTCATGACTTCCTCGTTTTCAGCCAGAAATACGAATTTGTCTATCTGCTGACCTGCTATAAATGTTGTGTCGCCTGAGTCCTCTATCTTTACTTTCTTTAGCATCTGGCGTACTATCGTCTCTATGTGCTTATCATTTATCTGTACGCCCTGAAGCCTATAGACTTCCTGGACCTCGTTCACAAGGTATTCCTGGAGTGTTTGGATCCCGGAAACGCGCAATATATCCTGAGGGACCACCGGCCCGTCTATTATCTGCTGCCCGGCCAATATTTTGTCGCCCTTATAAACGTTGAGATGCTTTCCGGGAGGTATCAGATATTCTTTGGACATGCCGCTGGCGCTCTTTATGATGACCCTGCGCATACCCTTTTTAGAATCACCGAATTCAACAGTGCCGTCTATTTCGCTTATGATAGCGGGTTCCTTCGGTTTTCTTGCTTCGAAAAGTTCCGCGACTCTCGGAAGGCCTCCGGTTATATCCTTTGTCTTCGTTACCACTCTGGGCGTTTTAGCTAAAAGTTGACCGCCTTTTACTTTCTGGCCGTCTTTTACGACTATGTGAGCGCCCGACGGTATGGAATATATAGCTACCACATCCTTATTGTCGTCCTGAATTATGATCTGCGGATGGTAATCAACCTTATGCTCGATGACGACTTTACTGATGATCTTAGTTGCCTCGTCAAGCTCTTCGCGGACGGTTACATCCTCTTTTATATCCTCATATTTAACGATCCCGGGCTTTTCGGTAAGAATAGGCGTAGTATAAGGATCCCACCTTACGAATACCGTGCCTTGTTCTACACGCTTACCGTCTGCTACCATTATAAGAGCGCCTTGGGGAACGGCATGCCTTTCAAGCTCTCTGCCGTCTGTGTTGTTGACGCTTATCTGGCCGTTTCTATTGAGTATGACGAACTTGTTTTCATCTTCAAGCTTGACGGACTTGAGTCCGTGATAATTTACCAGGCCCCCGTTCTTGGATTCTATGTAGGATTGTTCTATGATCCTGCTGGCCGTACCTCCTATATGGAATGTTCTCATGGTCAGCTGGGTGCCGGGTTCGCCGATGGATTGTGCGGCGATTATGCCGACGGCTTCGCCCATCTCTACCATTTTTCTGGTAGCAAGGTTGCGGCCATAGCATTTTATGCAGACGCCGCGCTTGGTCTCACAGGTCAGCACGCTTCTTATTCTGATCTTTTCGATTCCCGCTGATTCTATTTTATCGGCTTTTTCTTCTGTGATCTCCTGGCCGGCTTCCACTATAACAGTGTCACTTATTATGTCGACAATATTGTCTAAGGCTACTCTGCCTATGATTCTTTCCTTAAGGCTCACAACAATCTCGTCGCCCTCGATAATAGCGCTTGTCGTTATGCCGCTAAGGGTGCCGCAGTCTGGTACGGTCACGATCACGTCCTGTGCCACATCCACGAGCCTTCTTGTAAGGTAACCGGAGTCAGCTGTCTTAAGCGCCGTATCGGCCAGACCTTTTCTTGCCCCGTGCGTGGATATGAAATATTCAAGCACTGTCAGGCCTTCCCTGAAATTCGCCGTAATAGGGTTTTCTATGATCTCACCGGAAGGCTTAGCCATCAATCCGCGCATTCCCGCGAGCTGTCTGATCTGCTGTTTTGAGCCTCTTGCCCCGGAATCCGCCATTAAGAATATCGGGTTAAAGCTGTCAAGTTCCTTAAATATCTGATCCGTCACCTGCTCAGTGGCGTGAGTCCATATATCGATGACTTTATTGTATCGTTCCCCGTTGGTTATTAATCCCCTTCGATACTGGTTCTCGACATTATCTACATCCTTCTGCGCGACTTCTATAAGAGCCTGTTTCTTTTTAGGTACGCCGAGGTGGTCTATGCAAATGGACAGCCCCGCTTTCGTAGCTATTTCAAAACCTATGCGCTTAAGATCATCCAGCAGTTTGATGGTTCTAGTGTGTCCGCACTTGTTATAGCAACCGGTTATGATCTTGCTTAACTTGCCTTTATTTATTGCTTCATTGACATAGTCGCTCTTTTCAGGCAGATACTCATTGAATATGACTCTACCGGGTGTAGTCTCGATTAACTCATTGTCCATCTGCAGCTTGATTTTTGCGTGCATCTCTATTTCGTTGTCACTAAATGCGATAATGACTTCGTCCTTTGTCGCAAAAACCTTTCCCTGGCCCTTCAACCCTTCCCGGTCTTTCGTTAGATAACAGCAGCCCAGCACTATATCCTGGGACGGGATGGCAACGGGCCTTCCATCGCTGGGTGAAAATATATTATTGATTGACATCATAAGCAGACGCGCTTCCATCTGGGCTTCCATTGACAGAGGCACGTGCACTGCCATTTGATCGCCGTCAAAATCAGCATTGAATGCCGCGCAAACAAGAGGATGTATCCTTATAGCTTTTCCTTCTATCAGCTTTGGCTGAAATGCCTGTATTCCAAGCCTGTGCAGCGTGGGAGCTCTATTCAGGAGCACAGGATGATCTTTGATCACGTCATCCAGAATATCCCAGACCTCAAGTTTTGCTCTTTCCACCATACGTTTTGCGCTTTTTATAGTATGAACTATACCTCTTTCCTTAAGTTTTTTGATGATAAAAGGCTCAAACAGCTCAAGCGCCATTTTTTTTGGAAGGCCGCACTCGTGAAGTTCAAGTTCCGGGCCTATCACGATAACACTTCTTCCCGAATAATCCACGCGTTTACCGAGCAGATTTTGCCTGAAGCGCCCTTGCTTGCCCTTTAACATGTCGCTCAGGGATTTCAGAGGCCTGTTTCCGGGGCCTAAAACCGCCCTTCCGTGCCTTCCGTTGTCAAAAAGAGCGTCGACAGCTTCCTGCAGCATCCTCTTTTCGTTTCTGATGATCACATCCGGAGCTTTGAGTTCAATAAGTTTTTTGAGCCTGTTGTTTCTATTTATCACTCTTCTGTAAAGATCGTTGAGATCGCTTGTGGCAAACCTGCCTCCGTCAAGAGGGACAAGCGGCCTGAGGTCGGGCGGGATGACCGGCAGTACATCCATGATCATCCACTCTGATTTATTTCCGGACCTGTTGAACGACTCCACGATCCTCAATTGCTTGCTTAATTTCTTTATCGACTGTTCTGTCTTGGCCTCTTTGGTCGCCAGCTTCAGCTCCTTAGCCATGCCTTCCATGTCGTGCTCTTTTAAAAGCTGCCGTATTGCCTCGGCCCCCATCTTGGCCTTGAAATTACCGCCGAATTTATCTTTGTATTCCCTGTATCGTTCTTCCGATAGCAGCTCTTTAATCTTTAACGGAGTATCTCCCGGATCGATTACGATATATTCCTCATAGTAGATGATCCTTTCCAGATCTCGCAGGCTCAGCTCAAGAAGGGCGCTCAGGCGGGAAGGCGAGGCCTTGAAAAACCATACATGGGATACAGGCGCCGCAAGTTCAATATGCCCCATCCTCTGACGTCTTACGTTAGATCGCGTCACTTCAACGCCGCATCTATCGCATATGATACCTTTATGTTTTACTCTCTTGTACTTACCGCACGCGCATTCCCAGTCTCTTGTGGGTCCGAATATTTTTTCGCAGAACAGACCGTCTTTTTCGGGTTTGAATGTGCGATAGTTTATGGTCTCGGGCTTTTTTACTTCGCCGTGAGACCACCCCCTTATAACTTCCGGAGATGCTATTTTTATCGATATAGCGTCAAAAGGATTCTCGAAATTGCTCATTTATCTTTTTTCCTTCTTTTTTTCCTCTTGTTCCTTCTTCTCCGCTGCGATAGCCTGCGAGGTCTTCTCCATTATCACGTCTAGCCCCAGGCTTTGGAGTTCTTTTAATAATACGTTGAATGACTCGGGCGTTCCGGGCTGAAATGTTTGTTCGCCTTTTACTATGGCTTCGTATATCCTTGTTCTTCCAATGACATCGTCGCTCTTTACCGTAAGAAGCTCCTGTAGCGTAAATGCCGCTCCGTAGGCCTCAAGCGCCCACACTTCCATCTCTCCGAATCTCTGTCCTCCGAACTGCGCTTTTCCTCCCAAAGGCTGCTGGGTTACGAGCGAATACGGCCCTATAGAACGCGCGTGTATTTTGTCGTCAACCAGATGGGCAAGCTTCATTATATAAATGTAGCCCACCGTGATCCTCTGATCAAAGCGTTCACCTGTCAAGCCGTCATACAATACTTCCCGGCCGTCCTCAGGAAGGCCGGCTTTCTTCAATTCGGCTTTTATCTCTTTCTCTGTAGCGCCGTCAAAAACCGGGCTTATGGCCCGATAACCTAAAGCATTTGCGGCCCACCCCAGGTGAGTCTCAAGTATCTGTCCGACGTTCATCCTTGAAGGCACGCCTAGAGGATTTAAAACTATTTCAATGGGGGTGCCATCCGGCAAAAAAGGCATATCTTCTTCAGGCAGTATCTTCGCTATGACACCTTTGTTGCCGTGCCGTCCCGCCATTTTGTCGCCTACCGAAACCTTCCTTTTGCTTGCTACGTATACGGACACCTTCTTTAAGACCCCGGGAGGCAGTTCATCGCCCCGTTTTATCCTGTCGATCTCGCGCTCCTTCTCAAAGGAAAGCTCATCTATTTGTTCGCTAAGTAAAGAACATACCCTCTTTATATCATCCTCAAGCTTTTCGTTGTCTTCTATCCTCAATGTGGTAATATCGCAGTTAACCAGTTTTTGAATGTTTGATTTCTTGAGCGATTTGTTCCGGGGTATGATCGTTGCCCCCGTTTCTTCGTCAAGCAGATTTGCGAATACCTTAACACCGTGAAAAAGCTTAGTGAGTTTTTGGATCTTTTCACGCTTCAAGTCTTCTAGCTGCGCTCCGTAAAATTTTGATATTTCATCTATTTTTTTTAGCTCACCGGCCTTTTCCTCTTTTGTCTTTGAGTTGGCTTCTTTTCTGGCAAATACCTTGACATCCACTATGATGCCTTCGATGCCTGGCGGTGTGTATAATGAAGCGTCCCGCACATCACCGGCCTTTTCACCGAAGATAGCCCTCAATAATTTCTCTTCAGGAGAAAGCTCGGTTTCACTTTTTGGCGTCACCTTTCCTACCAGGATATCCCCGGGGCCGACTTCCGCGCCTATTCTAATGACACCGTCCTTATCGAGGTTATTTAACAACTCTTCGCCCACATTAGGAATATCCCGAGTGACTTCCTCTTTGCCAAGCCTTGTATCTCTGGCCTCGATCTCGAATTCCTCTACGTGTATGGAAGTAAAGACATCCTCTTTGACAAGTTTATCGCTTATGAGTATAGCATCTTCAAAGTTGTACCCTCTCCACGGCATGAACGCTACCAGGAGGTTTCTGCCTAATGAGAGTTCACCGTTGGAGGTGGACGGCCCGTCCGCTATGACATCTCCCACCTTAACGCTCTGTCCGAGATTTACAAGCGGCCTCTGGTTGATAGAGGTCGAGGCATTTGATTTCTCAAATTTTCTCAGTTTGTAGACTTTGCTGCCTATTGCTATTTCCGATCCGTCGACGTGCGTGATCTTTCCGTTGTTTTTTGACGTGATGACAGCGCCCGAATCTTTTGCGGCTCTCATCTCAATGCCGGTCTCGACCAGTGGCTGTTCGGGATAAAGCAATGGTACGGCCTGCCTCTGCATGTTCGATCCCATAAGCGCCCTGTTGGCATCGTCGTGCTCCAGAAAAGGTATCAGGCTCGTGGCTACGCTTACCAGCTGCTTAGGAGAGACATCCATATATTGGATCTTCTTATGCTCTACACGTACGAAATCATTTTTATATCGGCAGAATATCTTATCGCCCACAAAGTGCCCGTCATTATCAAGTTGAGCGTTTGCCTGCGCGATTATATAATTATCTTCAATATCAGCCGAAAGATAGTCCACTTTATCAGTAAGTTTTCCGCTCTCTACTTTTCTATAAGGTGTGATCAGGAATCCGAACTCATTGATCTTAGCATAAGTGGAAAGTGAGGCGATGAGTCCGATGTTCGGTCCTTCGGGTGTTTCTATGGGGCACATCCTGCCATAGTGTGAATAATGAACGTCACGGACCTCAAATCCCGCTCTTTCCCTGTTTAATCCGCCGGGGCCCACCGCGCTTAAGCGCCTTTTGTGCGTGAGTTCAGCCAGCGGATTAGTCTGATCCATAAATTGGGATAATTGGCTTCTGCCGAAGAAGTCACGTACCGCGTTGGAGATAAGCTTAGCATTAAGGAGGTTATGGGGCATCGCGTTCTCAAGGTCGTATATATTCATTCTTTCTTTCGCGGCCCGCTCAACACGCGACAACCCTATTCTGAATTGATTTTGCAGTAGCTCTCCGATAGACCTTACCCTGCGGTTTCCAAGGTGATCGATGTCATCCGGTGTGCCTTCTCCGTTTTTAAGGCGGATAAGCCTGAAAATCGCTTTTATGACAGTATCGCTTGTCAGGGTTGTTATCTCGTGCGACTCCTTCATCTCTAATTTTCGATTCAGGATATGCCTGCCGACTCGTCCCAGATCATATCTCTTGGGATCAAAGAACATTCTATGCATAAGCTGCTCGGCATTTTCTAATGTAGCCGGATCTCCGGGCCTTAAACGCCTGTAAATATCCAGCAGGGCATCTTCTCTGGTCTTGCAATGGTCCTTGTCAAGCGAATTTAGCACTTCGGGAATAGGATTTTTTAATATTTTTATCTTTCTTACGCCGGCGTTCCATATCCTGTTCACCATGTCAGATGTGATCTTCTCTGTCCTGCGCGCAAATGCAAGGCCGCTTTCAACGCTTATGTCGCTGGCTAAAATACTGCCGACTAGTTTTTCAAACTGACTTTTTCTATCGGCTTCGATTTTTTCTACTCCGCAAAAGGCTTTTAATATATCCTCGTCCGTTGACATGCCCAGGGCCCTCAGGAAGGTAGTAGCTATTACTTTTCTGCGCCTGTCTAAGGTCACGTGAAGCGCGTCAACTATATCGTTTTCGATCTCTATCCACGCGCCCCTGTAAGGGATCAGCCTGGCTGTGTACAGCTTTTTCCCGTTGGGATGCATAAACTCTTCAAAGGACACTCCCGGAGAACGGTGCAGCTGGCTCACGACTACTCTTTCGTCGCCGTTTATGATGAAAGTCCCCGTCTCTGTCATCAACGGCAGGTCGCCCATATACACTTCCTGTTCCCGCGTTTCTTTGGGGGTGCGGAGCCGGATCTTGACCTTTAGCTGTCCACCGTAGGTTATGCCTCTTTTTCTGCATTCACTAATAGTGTATTTAGGCCTGCCTACGAAGTATGTAGAGTACTCCAGCTTATGTGTGCCGTCAAAGCTTTCTATAGGGAAGGCGTCTTTAAATACAGCCTCAAGCCCTAACTTTTTTCGCTTTGTTCTGGGCACGTCTGCCTGGAGAAAATCGAAATAAGACTTAAGCTGCACTTCGACCATGTTCGGTAGTCGATAATCCTCTTTCAACTTCCCAAAATTTTTGATCTCCATTTTCTTCATATCCTGCCTTTTTTGGATATTACCGTCATGAACTTGCCAATCAACTTATGTTTGCTCGCTCCGCTCTTAATCCGCTATCTCCTCGCGTAAGAGCTCGAAATTTTCTTCGAAAATTTCTTCGCACGCTTCGGAGTAAATTCGACCAACAACTTACGTTACTCGCTTCGCTCGTTCCGTAAGTTGTGGTCTCATTTATTTCAACTCAACTTTGGCGCCGACAGCTTCTAACTTCTTTTTTATCTGCTCGGCTTCGTCTTTCGCCACGCCATCTTTTACCGTCTTCGGCGCGGCTTCTACGAGGTCCTTTGCTTCTTTGAGCCCTAAAGTGGTTATCGACCGGATCTCTTTAATGACCTGTATCTTTTGTGGTCCCGCGCCTGTCAACACGACTGAAAAAGAAGTCTTTTCTTCCGCGGCTTGAGCTCCGGGCGCTCCGCCTGCCATTCCGGCAGCTGCCACTACTGGTTGCGCTGCGGTTACTCCGAATTTATCCTCGAGGACCTTTACCAGATTGGACAGTTCAAGTACAGTCATTTCCTCTATGGAAGAGATGATATCCTGCATTTTTCCGCTTAGCTGGATATCGGATTTTTTCTCTTCTTTTGCCTCAGCCTGAGGCTCGCCGCCTTTTGAGGGCTGCTCTGCCTTTGGAGTTGCCTCAGCCTGCGCTTGCTTCGTTTCTTTTGTCTCTTCCTGTTTTTTTTCTTCGGTCATGATCATGCCTCCCTGTTTTATGATTGATTTTTTTTCTTACCGATAGCCTCTATGACCCCTAACAGGTTTCTCATGAGGTTGCTCAATAGCCCGACAAATCCCGAAATAGGGGCTTTTATTCCCGAAACCGCCATTGCCAGCAGCACTTCTCGCGGCGGTAACGACGCCAGGTGCCTTATCGTGTCTACCGTCACTTTCTCTCCCGCCAGGAGCCCGCCATGTATCTTGAGGCCTTTATATTCCTTGCTGAATCCCACTAGAGAACGCGCCATAGCCGCGCAATCATCTTTACTGAAAAGTACCCCGCAGGATCCGGTCATAGTCGGCGCTATCTCATTGATCCCGATCTTATTTTTGGACTGTTCCATGGCGAGCTTAAGCATGCTGTTCTTCACGACCATATATGAGGAGGAATCTTTGTTAAGGCTTTTTCTGAACTTATCCATGTCATTGACGCCTATCTCGGAAAATGTCGTGATGAAGAAGTCCGGATACTGCTCAAAGCGCTTTGATATCTCTCCTATAACGTACTCTTTACAAACTCTGCCGAATTTTTCCATAGTCAAATACCCTTACGATTTATTTCGCCAGTTGGCAAGGTCGAGCCTCACTCCGGGCCCCATTGTTGAGGACGCTGCGATGCTCTTTATGAATATACCTTTGACCACAGGCGGTTTTGAATGCTCTATGGCTTCAATAAGCTCGGAGCCGTTTTCAAATAGAGCTTGGGTTTCAAAAGATAATTTTCCTATTAGCGCGTGTATATTGGACTGTTTGTCCATCCTGAATTCAATCTTACCCTTCTTTACTTCCGCTATTGCTTTTTCGATGTCCTGAGTCACGGTCCCGGTTTTAGGATTTGGCATAAGGCCGCGAGGCCCTAATACCTTACCCAGACGTCCCATGTCCCTCATCATATCCGGTGTTGCGATTGCGACATCGAAATCGCACCATCCCCCGCTGACCTTCTTTATGAGCTCATCCGCTCCTACAAAATCCGCGCCGGCATCCTGTGCCTTTTTTTCATTTTCACCCTTACAGAATACGGCAACCCGCCTTGTTTTTCCTGTACCGTGAGGCAGGGAAACAGTACCTCTTACGCTTGCGGGCGTCTCTTTGGGGTTGATGTTAAGTTTTAAAGAGAGCTCCATAGTCTGGTCGAATTTTGTTTTTGGCGCTTTCTTAAGGACGTCGATGGCTTCACATAGCGTATACCGCTTACTTTTATCTGCGATATTCGCGAATTCTTTAGTTCTTTTTGATAGTGCCTTCATAGTTTATTTATTTCTTTTCTTCCTTCTTAGGTTCTTCTTTAGTTGTTTTTTCTGCCTTTGCGGGTTTTGCGGCTGCTCCATCCGCTGGCTTTTCTGTGGCGGTTACTTCGTATTTTTCCGTTTTCTCACCTATTTCAATACCCATACTTCGAGCAGTTCCCTGTACTATCTTCATAGCTTGCTCTATATCGGTAGTATTTAGATCCTTCATCTTGATCTTTGCTATCTCTCTTATCTGTTCCTTTGTAACTGCCCCGACTTTTTCTTTATGCGGTACACTGCTTGCTTTTGCAAGACCGCACGCCCGCTTTAGAAGTGTGGGCGTAGGAGGGCTCTTTATTATAAAAGTGAATGATCTGTCTTCATAGGCTGTTATGATCACAGGCAGGGTCAGTCCTTCGCGTCCCTGCGTTTTTGCGTTAAACTGTTTGCAGAACTCCATTATGTTGAGTCCGTGCTGCCCTAACGCGGGGCCGACCGGAGGAGCGGGATTCGCAGAGCCTGCCGGACAATATAGCTTGATCACTGCTTTGACTTTCTTTGCCATCTCTTACCTACCTATATATAGTTGGTTAGGTGTTCGGTTATCGGTTTACGGTGTACGGTTTACGGTTATGGAGTTTCGATATAACCTATAATCCTACTACCTATCACCTAGAACCTATTACCTAGACTTTCTCCACCTGCCAGTATTCCAGTTCAACGGGAGTGGATCTTCCAAAGATTGATATTGTGACTTTTAACTTCCCTTTAGTGGGATTTACTTCTTCAATAGTGCCGTTAAAATTTATAAAAGGCCCTTCCAGCACTCTGACGCCTTCGCCTTTTTCAAACAACACTTTAGGCATCGGTTTTTCCTTTGCCTGCTCCGCCTGTTTTAATATGGCTTCAACTTCGCTCTCCTGCAATGGTACTGGCTTCCGGCTTGATCCCACAAAACCGCTTACGCCGGGGGTGTCTTTAATGAGATACCATGTCTCATCGGTCAATTCCATCTCCACAAGAACATATCCGGGAAAAAATTTTCTTGTGGAGATCTTCTTTTTACCTTCCTTTATTTCGGATACCTTTTCAGTGGGCACCATGACCTGCGCTACCAGTTCAGCCATTCCACCGGTTTTGGCCATGGTTTCGATGTGCGTCTTTACCTTATCTTCGCATCCTGTCTGCGTATGTACTATGTACCACTTCTTATCCATTTTACAGCGCCTATGCCCTTAATATGAAATTTATTGCCCTGAGTATCACAAAATCGCATATACCTATGAATACGGATAGTATCAATACAGAGACTATGACGACCACAGTAGACGCAATTAACTCGTTTTTTGTTGACCAGGTCACCTTTCCCAGTTCAACTTTTACTTCTTTTATAAAATTCGTTATTTTGTTTGCCATTTTAAATCCCTGCTTTTCACGCGTTTTGCTTACGGTCCGATCCTTTTCTTGCCTGCCGGTTATGGCAGGCCAGGAGGGATTCGAACCCCCACCACGCGGTTTTGGAGACCGCTGCTCTACCAATTGGAGCTACTGGCCTATGTTTTGCCCACAGTACACAGTAAACACTTCCTGTAAAAGAACTACTTAATCTCTTTATGCGTAGTATGCTTTTTGCAGAACCTGCAATATTTGCTAAGTTCCACCTTTTCCTTGGTCGTCTTCTTGTTTCTCCAGGATGTGTAATTTCTATTTTTACAATCGGGACATGCTAATGTTATAATATCTCGCATTGATACCTTGTGTTAAGCTTTGTTTAGGTTTTCGGTTTTCGGTGTTCGGTTTTCGGGAAAAGAATCCGAGAACCGCTAACCGAGAACCGAGAACCTATGCTATGACTTCCACGACAACTCCCGCGCCTACGGTGTGACCGCCTTCTCTTATGGCGAATCTCAGGTTCTTTTCCATGGCGATAG
>JADHVZ010000013.1 GCA_016783745.1 Candidatus Omnitrophota bacterium
GACCGGGATTCTGAAAGCGCGCTTGAAAGCGAAGCTATGCGTGCCTCCATGCCCTCGATCTCTTTGTCCTTTTGAGATATGCTTTGTATCTGCTGTATTTGGGCTGCCTTTATTTTCTCGTCCCTGGCCTTGATATCGTTTTTAAGCGCGGTATTGACGGATAACGCTTTTACCAGCTCATCACTATCTATTCTCAATGCCGCGAGCTCCGTATCCTTCTCAGTGACGGCGCTCTTAAGATTATTTATTTCGGACTGTTTCTCCGCGGCAACTTTGGTAAGCTTGTTTTGCGCCTCATCAACTAGTTTTCTCATTGAGGCGGCCCCCGCTTTTAGCCGGTCGTTCGTATCCTTGACTTGAGCTCTTAGCTGATCGCGCACTCCTGCGACTGTCTCGAGATCTGCCCGGATGTCATCGGCTGTCTTTTGGAATTTTATTTTTTCCGCGATAGTTTCGGCGAGCTTGGCTTCCGCCTCTCTGGCCTCTATTTCTCTTTGTGAAACCGCCTGTACCAGCTCCAGCTTAGCCTCGTTAAAACTTGTTTTAAGCGAATCCAGCTCACTTTTTGCGGAGGAATATTCAGCGTCGAGATCCGTTAACCCCTGCTTAAGTTGCGCACGCTCCTCTTTCAAAGATGTCAATACTTTCTGCAGGATGATGTTACTGGACTGGGATCCCGTAAGCTTTACTTTAAGCTCCCCTAAAGATCCCTCCAGCTCCCCTAAAGCTCCCTCCAGTTCCGCCTTTTCCGCGCTACGCTCTTCAGCTATAGCCTCAAGCTCGCTCCTTAATTGCGCGCGGTCATTCTTGACAGCCTGCAGGTCACTGCCGAGCGATGTTGCGATCAGGTCAAATTCTTTAAGCCTGTTATTGACAGATGACACCTCATTCCTTGTCCTTGATATTTCGGACTCAAGAGTTGCCTTCTCTTTTTCTATCTTGAAATAATCGGCTTTAACTGACTGCAGCTGGTTTTCAAGGCCTTGCCTTTCCGAAGTCGTCCTGCTCAGCTTCGCTGTCACTTCCTTTACCTGTTCTTCTTTCTGCGATACCGCCGCCGATAATTCAGTTTTGACCTTTTCGAATTCCCCGCTTAAAAGGCTGATCTCATCTTTTGAGGAAGAATATTCATCATTTAACTCAGAGATCTCGCCTTTTAGAGTGAGACGCTCTTCCTTGAGAGAATCTACTACTTTCTTAAGGATAGCGTTATTCGCGGAGGACTCCTTGAGCTTTTTCTCTAACTTCTCGAGGAGTCCCGCAAGCTCTTCGCTTTCACTGGTTGTATCTTCGAGCTCCATCTCAAGCTGCTCATTCTCTTTTTCGAGAGACGCCTTTTCTTTTGAGAGCTCTTTAATCTGGCCCTCTATGCGGGATTCAAGCTCCCACAAGCCGGACTTCCATTCTTCATCTTTCTCGGCTTGGACCGTCGCGCACATAAGCGTTAACAAAAACAACATCAACAAAAAAATCAGTTTTCCCCTTTTTTGAATTGACCTCATGACTGCTTCCTTTCTTTAATCGTCACCGTTACCAAAAATATTTAGATTAAGCATCCGCGGGGGCATTATGTCACCAATAGCGCGGAGCGGCCTCGCTTCAAACGGAGCCACCCTCGTCACTACCCCCTTCTCTTTTTTTTCTGTCTCTTCCACCTGCCTGTATAGGTCTTTGGCCTCCACCGCCTGATCGGTATCAGGATAATCTGAGATCACGCGCGCAAACGCCTCCTTCGCATATCTATATTTTTTATAATAATACATATATATTTTCCCCGCGTATAGAAGCGCCTCAGGCGCCCTCATGCTATCCGGATATCCATAATAAATATGTTCATAAAGGCCCAAGGCCTGATCCTTTCTTACCTTCTTATCCTTTCGCACGCTGTCCGGAGCGCGGCCTCTATCCAGTTGGCGTGCCTTGAAATATAATTGTTCCACCATATTGAGCTTGGCGGGTTTATTAAGGTTCACGAATACTTCATGCCGCCTCGAGCCCTCATATCCAAGCTCTTTTTCCTTTTCCTCTCTTGAATAGAGGATGGTAGGCGTTATAAAAACCGCTAGCTCCTTCTGTTCGATCTCATGTTCCGATCGCGAGAATAGATACCCTATAAAAGGTAAATCTCCTAAATAAGGTATTTTATCCACAGATGAGGCATCATCCTGTTTTATGAGGCCGCCTATTAAAAGAGTCTCTCCCGCTTTGACGCGTACAGTCGTGTCTGCTTCGCGAGTAGTGACTCGCGGCCCCGCGTCAAGCGCGGCGGCGAGTGACGAGACCTCGGGATGGACCTGCATCGTTATATATCCGTCGTCATTTATCTGGGGAGTCACGCGCAATGTCGTGCCTATATCTACGAACTTTGTTGTTTCCGTGGTCCCTGTGGTCGTCTGAGTACGCTCCTTGTAAGGATATCTTTCACCTATGATTATACGCGCCTCTTGTCCGTTTAAAACCGCGATCGACGGTGACGCCAATACATTCGCCTTTCCGTCCCTGGCAAGGGCATCCAGCGTGGCGGTAAGGGTAAAATGTTTGAATGTAAGGGTATTCAAACTAAACTGCCCTCCCGTAAGGTCAGAGGATTGTTCCGAAAGAGACATTGTACCGTCAAGCTCTTCCGCGTATTTGGTGTTTCTTTCAAATAATCCGGTTCCCGGAGCATACTCGAAATTATAGGTCACCCCTATCGCCTCCAGGGCGCTTGATGTTATATCGACTATCTTCGCCTCTATAAGGACCTGCCGCGGCGGAATATCCACTTTTTCAAGGAGGATCTCGACCTTTCTTATATTCGACGGAAAATCTGTTATTATAAGGCTGTTCGCGACTTCATCAATCTTTATATCCCCTTTCGCGGATACGGCCTTCCTTAATATATTCTGAGCGTCTGCCGCTTTCATATATTTTAAAAATATGACCTCGCTTACAAGTTCCAGCGCCTCGGCATCACCTTGTGATATATAAATAATATTCTTTCGCATGCTGTACGCCAGGCCGTTTACTGTAATAATGGCTTCAAGCGCTTCCTTTACGGTCACATCCTTTAAACTTATGCTCACCTTCCCTTTTATATCCGGGCTTGTGACAATATTCAGCTTATAGGTCCAGGAAAGCGAGCGCAGCACCGTAAGGAGATCCGCGTCCTTATAATCCAGGCTTATCCTCATGTCAAGTCTCTGCTCAAAAGGCATATCAGGCTCCGGATCCGCGGCAACAGCCGCAGAGCTGTCCCCCGAGGCCCCTTCCTGGGCAAACGCGTTAAGACTAAACATCACGGTAAAAATTAAAAATAATAGCGAATACTTAACTCCTGCTTTTGCCTTATTTTTTCCTTTTTTCACTTTTTACCTCATCATTAACGTCGGTTACCGCTCCATCGTAAGTGTTATATCCTCGATGCCGTCGGTTAATATTACGATATCAGGCGTTATCTCTTTTACTTCGTATCCGTCAACCCGCATCCCCACCTTCACTACATCATCATTTATAATAGCTGTCGGGCTCCATGGGGTATAAGTAATACCCTCCAGTTTTAGATCCGCCATGTCGCTCTTCTTCTTTTTGTCTACAACAACGGGTTTAGCCGGTGAAGCAAAAATGTTTCTTACCTCAAGCGTTTGTTCCGGCCCTTCCTCAGCCGCTTCTGACGCCCATACCACTTCATCGCCTTCTCTTAGAAGGCATGACAAGAGCAGTGATACCGCAAGCCCGCGATTTTTGGACTTCGCTGTCGGCTCGGAAATACTCATCTCCTCGACCTTCAAAAACGGCGATATCCTCTCCACCTTGCTTATAAAACCAACCGCTTGTTCGTACGAGGAATTGAATTCAAGTTCAATATAGATGCGCGAATATAAGTCGCCATCGTCCATTTTCTGCTGGACGGATGACAGCTCAAACTCACTCGCCTGCCGCGTTATCTGCGATATGAGGCGCGAAGCGTCACCCCCGGCCGGTATCTTACTGTCGACTTCAACGATCTTCTCTGATATCTCTTTGCTTACCGCTTCAGCAAGGCGAATATTCTCTTTCTGTTCATCCAGCTTGGGATACTGGGCCATCAGCTCCTCCAGGCGGCTATTAAGCTTCTGTGCCTGGAAGGCGTATGTCGCCGCGTCCTTTGTCAAGGGCTTGTATAAGATCCTGTGGTACAGGCTTGCCGCGATCACCATTGTGATAAGAATGGCCAGGGCCTTTTCTCTGGTCTTAAGTTTTTTATACTGCGCGACTATGTTTTTTAGCATTCATCAAACCTTTATATCCGCGATGATCTCAAAATTAAATATCTCAAAATCGGCGTCCTTCTCAGTAAAGCTTAACGATGCGTCCCTGAATCCATCCGCGGTCTTCATATCTTCGATAAAGTCGGAAACCAGATCCATTTTTATGGCTGAGCCGGATATCGTCAATTTCCCGCCTTTATATTTCAATTTAGTTATCCAAACATCTTCCGGCAGCGCGTCCGCAAGCGATGTAAGAAGCTTTGAAAAATTCTTCGGAGTCCTGAGGCCGCCCTGCACAAGGCTTAGCCTTGCTCCTAAAAGTTCCTTATTGCTCAGCAATTCGGCTTCTTCCTTGCTCATGTCTATTTGCCTGGCCTGCACATCGCCTAATTTCGATTTCGCTTTTCCCACCTTGGCCTGAAGCGCTGTGACTTGAGACTTTATACTGTCGGTTTTTTGCATCTGAGAGGCAGTTAAAAACGCGGCTGCCGCCACTAACGCTACAGCGGCTGCCGCCGGCGCTATCTTGAGTATGTTCTGAAAGATCCTTACAGGCTCCTTCTCTTCTTTTGAAACGAGATTGATCTGGTTTGATTGATCAAGTTTTTGTCCGGCAGCCAGGCCTATACAAACCGCGAAATTAGCCGAGGCCGCCATGAGGTCCTTGCGCCTGCCTTGCGCGCCGTCCGCCATCTTAAAAAGCCCGAAAGGATTTATCCTCTCGACAGGCACGCCAAGCCTCACGCTCAAGAACTGATCCATATTTTTTAAATTCACCCCGCCGCCGCATAATATAACTCGATGAAACCTTGTTATCCGCGATTGAGCGACCTGGTACGAAAAATACTTAAACGAGTGCATCATATCCACTACCAGGTTTTCCGCATGTGAGATCAGGCCGTAATATACTCTTTCTGATTTATCCTCAGCCTCCTCAGGCGATTTTGCCGGTTCGTAAAAAGCCGGTATCTTTTTATCGGGAGACCAGAAGATGAGCCCGTAATTCTTCTTCAGCTTCTCCGCCTCTTTTTCATCCACTCCGGCGTATTTGGCAAGTGACGCGGTCATATGGTTGGATGTCAGAGTGAGATTCCTTGAAAAACATAAAGAGCTGTCTTTCTCTATGACTAAAAACGCGTTGTCGGCGCCCATATCGGCCCACAGGCTTATTTCATCTTTCATGCCGCCTGATTTATAAAAACTGCTTAAATTGATCAGCTCGAAAGGATCCAGGCCTACCTTGATGACTGTAAGGCCAAGCTCCTGCAATAACGCTATCCTCTCATCGACAATATATTTTGGAACGCAGGCCACTATTATTTTTCGCGGGCCTCCTTTTGAGTTTTCCTCCGCGTTACTCCATTTGGAGAATCTTACTACCAGATTATCAATATCCAGCTCAAACGGTTTAAGCTGGCCCACTTTAAAACGGACCGCTGCCATGAGCTCGCTGTCCGGCATCTGAGGAAACATCATATTGTAAAAATGAATGCTTTTTGACGAGATCGCTGTCACGCATGAATGGCCCACCCTGTTTCTACCTACAATGCTTTTAAGAGAGGCTTTCAATGAGCCGATAGTTATAAGTTCACCTCCGGAAGCAAGGTCTTCCTCATCTATAGAGATGATCTCGATCCTTCCGTCTTTCGCCTCGCCAAGCCGGACAAGTTTTATACTTGTCGTCCCTATATCGATTGCCACCGGCAGGGGCCTTAGATGAGAAGTGGCGGCGTCTTTCCTGGGGCCCGGAGAAACGACCTTCGGAGAATGCCTGAAATGCGTAAATATGGAAGACACCCTCTGCTTCTCGGCCTTCGGCCTGTCAAAAATTTTTTTTACCAGATCCTCACGCGGTGTCTGGCTGGAGTCTTGGTTCTTCTGATCCATTTTCCTTCGCCGCCTTTTCCGGCTGGCCAATAGCCTTTTCCGGCCTGGTCAACGTTATCACTTCCTCAGTAAACGCGCTATAATCTTTCGCGCCGTTTGAATCCGGCGCGAAATCGAAAATCGATTTCCTATGAGCTGAGGCTTCCGCCAGTCTTATGTTCATCCTTATCGGGTTTTTGAAGACTTTATCTTTAAAATAATCCTGGATCTGCTTCAAAATGTCTTTGTTCATCCTTGTCCTGGGATCATAAAGCGTGGGTAAAATACCCAGTATCTGCAGGCCAAGATTAAGCCGTTCTTTTACGATCTTAATAGTGGAAAAAAGCTCTCTCATGCCTTCCAGTGAAAAATAATGCGTCTGTATGGGGATGAGTATATGGTCTGCCGCCACTAATCCGTTTACCGTAAGAAGATTGAGTGAGGGCGAACAATCCAGTATGACATAATCGTAATCATTCTTTGACGTATTTATCATTTTGTAAATAGCTGTGCGGAGTATACCCTCCCTGCCCAGCAGATCAGCTATCTCAAGCTGGGCGCCGCTCAACATAGATGTAGCGGGGGCAATATCAAGATTGTTCGCGTAGGTGTGAAAAATCGCGTTCTCAAGCTGCATACCCTTTACTAGCACGTCATAGATCGAGCAATTAAGGTTATCCACATCTACCCCGATCCCGAGCGAGGCGTGAGACTGCGCGTCAATATCAAGCATAAGCACCTTAAAGCCTCTTTTTGCCAGCGCAGCTGATAGATTGATAGCCGTTGTGGTCTTACCGCAACCGCCTTTTTGATTCGCTATCGTGATGATGATGGTATGAGCGCCGGCAGTGCGTTCCGTCAGATACTCAAAATGCGATTCGGGCCTGCCGATCTCTGAGGCCCGGTCTTCTTCTCTTTTCATAAAAAAAGATCTTATATCATCAAACATGGCTCACCTCTCTATATGTTATACCCCTTCTCAAGCTTCTGGTGAATAAGCTTTAATGAATAGCCTTCCCGCCTCATCTGCTGGATCTTGTCGAACATACTGGATGTTTCCCTCCTATCATATAGGCGCGCGTTGCCTCTTCTGTCATGGACGGTAAATAAGCCTAAATTGGTATAATAATTTACCGTTGCCACTGATATTCCGAGGGCCTTGGCTAAATTTTCTGTGGAAATCATATTCTGAGTTGCTTCCATCACACATCTCCTTTTTATGTCGGTAGGTCAGTTCTACTTGTAGTGCTTGTTAATAAGCGCTAACATGAACATTTATATCTAACTATACCTTACAAATCGTGTTTTGTCAAGGTGTTGTGACAAAAAAAGTGCTTGTTAACATATATTAACAAGCACTTCACCAAAAAAGAATCCGAAGCATCAGATCTTTATTTCATGGTCATTGATATCAATACTTTCTTACGACAATACTGGCGTTATGGCCGCCGAAACCCAGAGAATTCGATAGCGCCACGTTTATCTGTTTTTCCCTGTACTTATTCGGCACATAATCAAGGTCGCATTCGGGGTCAGGGACCTCATAATTGATAGTTGGCGGGATTATGCTTTTCTGCATGCCCAGAACTGTCGCCGCCAGCTCTACCCCGCCGGCCGCGCCAAGCATGTGCCCAAGCATGGACTTTGTGGAGCTTACAGCTAATTTATAGGCATGTTTTCCGAATACTTTCTTTATAGCTATCGTTTCAACTTTGTCGTTCAATGCGGTGGATGTGCCGTGAGCGTTGATGTAATCCACTTCCTCAGGGCTTACTCCGGCGCTGTCTATTGCGGCCTTCATACATCTGGCGGCGCCATCACCCTCAGGGTCAGGCGCGGTAATATGATAGCCGTCTCCCGTCATGCCGTAGCCTATTAGCTCAGCGTATATCGTAGCTTTTCTGTCAAGCGCGTGCTGGAGTTCTTCAAGCACTACGATGCCCGAGCCCTCTCCTATCACAAAGCCGTCTCTATCTTTATCAAACGGCCTTGAGGCGTGCTCAGGATCATGGTTTCTTGTTGATAGCGCCCGTAAAGAGCAAAAACCGCCGAATCCCATTTCCGTTATCGCGGCCTCTGCGCCTCCGGCTATCATGACATCGGCTTCCTCCCTTTGTATTATACGGAAGGCATCACCTATCGCATGATTGCCGCTGGCACACGCGGTAGCGACCGCTGAATTAGGGCCCTTTACACCAAGCGCTATGGAGACCATGCCGGACCCCATGTTGACGATGAGCATCGGAATAAGAAAAGGCGTGATCCTGGAAGGGCCTTTTTCTCTGCCCCGCCTTATATACGCGAATAACTGGTCTTCTATGGTATGGAGTCCGCCTATGCCGGAACCGATGTAAACACCTATCCTGTTCCTGTCTTCTTTGTCAAGCTCCAGGCCGGAGTCATCAACAGCCATCATGGAAGCGCAGACAGCGAACTGGACAAACCTGTCCATCCTTCTCAGCTCCTTCGCGTTGACAAATTTGGCGGGATCAAAACCTTTTACTTCCGCGGCTATTTTGGAAGTAAAATGTGACGCGTCAAAACACGAGAGCTTGGCAGCTCCGCTTTTACCCTGCAGTATACTGTTCCAGAACTCGTCCTTCGTGTTACCTATAGGCGTGATAACACCGACACCGGTTATAGCAACTCTTTTCTTGCTCATTTATTTGTCTCGTTCTGCGGTGATGAAGAAAAGTTTTATTAGTTGCTTGACTTTTGCTCGATGTACTTGATCGCTTCTCCCACGGTTACCATCTTTTCGGCGTCTTCATCGGGTATCTCTATGCCGAATTCCTCTTCAAGGGCCATTACGAGCTCGACTGTGTCCAGTGAATCCGCGCCGAGATCATCGATAAACTTCGCTTCTTCCGTTACTTCTTCCTTCTTTACGCCTAATTGTTCAGCTATGATTTCCTTTATCTTTTCCTGTACAGCCATTACTTACTACCTCCTTGTTCGAGATCCCTCGCTTCCTCCTACGCCAAGGCTTCGGAGGACAGGTCGCTCGGGATAAATTCGACCAACAACTTACGTTTCCCACACAATCTGAAAGATTGTATGGGGACTAATCCTGTAGAAATCTACAATAAGTAGTTAACAGTAGATTTCTGCAGGGCACTCACTTCGGCCGAATCTTGTTGAGATTCGGCACTTCCTCGCGCATTACGCGCTCGGTCGTTCGCTCCGTAAGTTGTGGTCTCATTTACATTACCATGCCGCCGTCTACCTGGATAACATGGCCGGTTATATAACGTGAATTTTCACTTACCAGAAATAACGCGAGATTCGCCACATCAGACGCCTCGCCAAGCCTGTTCAAAGGGATCAACTTCAACATCTCTTCCCGCAGATCCTGCGGCAGCTTGGCGGTCATGTCCGTTTGTATAAAACCGGGCGCGATCGCGTTTACGTTTATGTTCCTGCATGCCAGCTCTTTCGCCACGCTCTTGGTAAAACTGATCATCCCGCCCTTTGAGGCGGCATAATTGGACTGGCCCGCGTTACCCGTAAGCCCTATAATAGAGGCGATGCTGACTATCTTTCCGGCCCTCTGCTTTATCATTGCCTTAGAGGCCGCTTTAGTGCAATTAAACGTCCCTTTAAGATTGACGTTTAACACCGTATCCCACTCATCTTCCTTCATCCTGAGCAGAAGATTGTCGCGTGTTATTCCGGCGTTGTTGATAAGTATATCGATTTTCGAAAATTTGTCAAGGACTTTTTGGACCATATTTTGGACCTGAGAAAAATCTGTCACATCCACCTTAAGTCCCAGCGCCCCTACGCCAAGCGAGCTTAATTCCTTAGCCGTATCCTCCAGGCCCTGGTCATTAACGTCGCATACACAGACGCTGGCCCCCTCTTTCGCAAGTGTCAGGGCTATCTCCTTACCTATCCCCCTTGCTCCTCCTGTAACTATCGCGGTTTTACCTTTTAATAGCATTTTAGCCCCGTTTTATTCGGTTTATTCATTATTTATCATAAACGGATTTTTTTGTCAAGTTAATTTGTCACGCGCGTATGATCTTTTTATTATATGCCTTTAAAAAAGCCTTTGTTATTGAAGGGTCGAATTGAGTGCCGGAGCTATCCCTTATCTCTTCTACCGCCTCAGCGCCGCTAAGCGGCTTCCTGTACGGCCGGTCGGATGTTATGGCATCAAACGCGTCCGCCACGCTTACTATACGCGCTATAAGGGGTATCTCATCCCTTTTAAGCCCGTCAGGATAGCCGTTTCCGTTATACCATTCCTGGTGAGACCTGACGCATTTAGCCACTTCTTTAAGCTCAGGCATGGGGCATAGAATGGAGGCCCCTATGCTCGGATGACCCTCCACGACCTTTCTTTCGGAAGAGGTCAGTTTTCTTTTTTTATTCAACAATCTGTCAGGGATACCGATCTTACCGATATCGTGTAAAAGCGCTGTCATATGCAGCTTTTCCTTAAAGCGGCCCTCAAGCCGTATTTCCGGGATCTCTGTCAACTCATCCGCGATCACGCTGCAAAATTCCGACACGCGCTCGGTATGGCCGTGGGTATAGACATCACGGGCGTCAATAGCCTTCGCGAGAGTGGCCGCCGTATTGATAAACAGCTGGTGTTCTCTCTCGCATATATGCTCTACCTCGTCTATTCTCTTTTTGAGGCCTTCGATCAGCCTTGAATTGGCGATTGCCATAGCGGCGTCATCAGCCAGCGCAGCAAAAAGCTTCAATTCCTCGCGCATGTAATTCCTGCCGGAGGACTTTTTGCCCAATATCAATAAGCCTGTAAGCTCTCTTTTAAAAAAGCACGGTATGCAGACTTCGGCGTCAAGCAATTCCATCTCTGTAAGCGCCAGGTTCAGCCTGTTATGAAAGAATACCCCCTTGTTCAAAAGCTGGCCGCTTCCAAGTATCCATCTGAGGTCACTTTGATTCAATATTCCGTTTTCAAAAAAGTGTATGTTCTTTCTGTCCTTAAGGACCTCTATGACCGGGCTCTTCGCGTCAAGCTTTACATAGCCTTTCGGGATCATCCTTCCCCTGTCTCCCCTGCTGTCTATCAGAATAAAATTTTTTGAGGAGTCCTCGCATACCAACACGGCCGAATGCGTCACGCCCACTTTTTCGTTGATGATCTTGTCTATCATCCTGGCGAGGCGATGCGGTTTTCTAAACCGTATCATGCTTCTTGAAGCGTCAAAAAGGGTGTCTCCGTAATCAATATCCGAAGAGTCCCTTTGAGTATAGTGGTAGTCGCTTTTTTTATTTTTGGGAAGTCTGCTCAAGAATACATCTTGTACCTTCAGCCATTCAGCGGAATCAATACCCACGCTGCTCCTCCTTTGTCTCCACTTTTAACTTAAAAAATGAGCGGCCGGCATCCATGTTTCTTGTTACCACATCCAGCAGCTGATTCAAGAGGATGGGTTTAGTAAGATATGCCGTCACTCCAAGCCTCTTGGCTTCATCCATTATATTCGTATCGTCCACTTTTGAGACGACTATGACCTTTGTCCTGGCGCTGACCTCTCTTATGCGTCTTAAGACGTTGAGGCCGCCCATTCCTTCCATGCTGATCTCCAGTAAAACGATATCCGGGCGGCGCTCCCTGGTCAGATCGACAGCCTCCTCGCCCGTACCCGCTGAGAAGACCTCGAAATTTCTTTCCTTGAGAAATCTCTCGGCAAAATCACGTATTTCTTTTTTACTGTCTACTACAAGTATACTCGGCATTCTTATTATTATATCCTAATATATGCTTTATGTGTTTAAGTATAATGTTTTTGTGTATTTTGTCAAGGTAAAGACAGTATAAAGTCAGGGCAGGGAACGATCGCTAAGGTAAGCTAAGGCGATTGGATTATCCGGGTCGATAAGCAGGGCCTTTTCCCACTCATTTTTCGCCAGTTCTATGTTGCCGATGTAATAGTACGCGACTCCCAGGTTTATGAGGGGGTCAACGCTTCCGGGATTTAGCTGATGAGCGCGCGTGAGCATTTCTATAGCGTCATCAAATATACTAAGCTCGCCGTAAGCCGCGCCCAGATTAAGATAATATTCCCAGTCATCCGGATCAAGCCCTATCGCTTTTCTGTACTCGGCGATCGCTTCATCGTATATGCCCAACCGCGTAAGAGCGCTGCCTAGATTGTTACGGGCTCTTGCCGAATATGGATTTATGGCAATGGCTTCATCATATTCCCTCTTTGCCGAGATATAATCACCCATCGCAAAATATGTATTCCCTAAATTGGTATGAGAAGCCAGGAAAAATTTATCAAGCTTTATCGCCACCAGATACGAGCTGACAGCTTCACTAAGCTTTCCCCTTTTGACATGGATATTGCCCATATGGAAATATGCCTTCGCGTAATCCGGCCTTGAGAACGCGCTTGCTCTATACTGCGCGAAAGCTTCTTCGATGAGGCCCATGGCCTCATAGTCAATGCCAAGATTGAGAAGCGTTTTATGTTCCTTCGGATTTATCTCAAGCGCCTTCTTGTGAAAAACGGCGGCCTTGGCGAAATCGCCGGAGGCGTTATATAGATTACCCAGATTATTGATCATCTTTATGCTCGACGGGCTATTCCTATAAGTGTGGGTGTATATGGTTAGCTCATCCCGCCAGTCGAAATTTCTGACAAAGGTCCTTGCTGAAAAGAAAACAAGATACAATACTAATATGGCTCCCAAAAAGGGCCTTGTTATTTTTCTGCTATCCCAAAGCTTCGCGATCAGGCAGATCACCGACAGCGAGACGCCTATCATCGGCATATAAAGCCAGTGCTCAGCGAAATTATTGTGCAATGGATAAATATTCAAGACAGGAAAAAGGGTTATGAAGAAAAATATTATTCCGAAAAACGCCGGATAGGATATTTTTTTAATTTTTGACGCAAGCCAGATCGTTGATGCGATAAAACACGATGACAATACAAGCGCGCTTACGGAAAGTGAAGCGGTATACGCTATGTCCCGCTCCATGTGCAACTTTACAGGCATGAATATTATCCCTAGATACGCCGCTATCGCCTTCACCGAAGCAATGGCCCTGACATAGAGGGCCTGCCTGGCGATAACAGCTCCGTTTTGAAAATCAAGCGCCGTCACACGCAAGACCATATAGACGCCAAGGATCACTAAAAACGCGGAAATATAATGCAGCCTTAAATACCTTCGCGATCGCTCTTTATCCACGTCACTTACAAAAAAAGCAGAGTAAGCCAGGATCACCGCGGGCAGCACCAAGGCCAGTTCTTTTGATAAAAGCGCCGTTAAAAACGCGCCTACTGATAAAGCGTAAAACAATACCGAGAATGTCCTTTTTCCGGCGTTAAAATGAAGATGAAGTAATATTACGGATAAAAGTGAAAAAAGCGCGGCCAATGGGTCTGCCCTTCCGGCGATATAAGTAACAGCCGCGGTGTGCGCGGGATGCAGGCCGTAAAAGAGAGCGCCGAAAAAAGCTATCCGGCGGTCACGAGTCATCATATTAAATAAAAAAAACACGGATAGTGATACCATGATATGCAAAAAAACGTTAGTGAGATGATATCCGAACGCATCAAAACGCCATAGCGAAAAATCCGCCATATAGCTTATCATCTGGACGGGCCTGTAATAATTTGAAAATGATTGATAGAGGTCTAATACGAAGTGGACCCAGGCGAATCTCCAGGTCATTATTGCCGGATTTCTTAAAATGAGGTATCCGTCATCCCAGACAAATCCGTTACTGAAGGAATTTGAATAGGCCGCGAGGATAAAAAAGATGATCAGTAAAACATACGGCTTTAAACCGGATTTACGGGGCATATATCGGCGGGTTTTTCCACATTATTTACTTTGAGGCTCCTGTCGATCTTCCTCAGGAGCCCTTTTAGTATCTTTCCGGGGCCGATCTCATGAAAATCGGTTATCCCGTCACCGGAGATCTTTCTGACAGAAGCCTCCCATAGAGTCCTGTGATTGACCTGAAGGGCCAGATTCTCTTTTATAGCGCCGGTGTCACTCTCATAGTCAGCCGTCACATTTCCCACAAAGGGTATTTTTGGACTGCTTATTGTGACTTTTTTCAGTTCTTCTTTTAAAAGCCGGCTGGCTTTATCCATGAGAGGTGAATGAAAGGGGCCGCTTACATTTAGCGGGATGCATCTTGCGCCCCTTGTCCTTGCCAGTTCCATGGTCTTCTCTACCGCGGCATTACCTCCTGATATTATGACCTGGCCCGGACAATTTAAATTCGCGACGCCGCTTCCGCCCTCTCTTGCTATCTGCTCGACAACGCCGGCATCAAGTCCGATTACGGCAGCCATCATACCGGGATTCTTCAGAGACGCTTCTTCCATAAAATGCCCTCTGAGCTTCACAAGCTTGACAGCATCTTCAAAGGCGATGGCCTCCGCCGCGACAAGCGCGGAATATTCTCCAAGGCTCAAACCCGCGCAGGCTGAAGGTGCCACATCTTTATTTACGGATTTAAACGCGCGCAATGCGGCAATGCTTGTTATCAAGATGGCCGGCTGAGAGTTTTTTGTTTTAGTAAGTTCCTCTTCGGGGCCCTCAAAGCAAAGTATCGCTATATTGACCCCTAAGACATCATTGGCAACCTCAAAAATCTCTTTCGCAACGGGAAAAGCATCGTATAATTCCTTCCCCATTCCAACGTATTGGGAGCCTTGAGGGGGAAATATAAAAGCTGTCTTCATATAGGCCTTACCATTTTATCACAATGGCGCCCCAGGTAAGTCCCGCGCCAAACGCGTCAAGTATGATTATGTCGCCTTTTTTAATTCTTTTTTCCTCTACAGCTTCGGCAAGCGCCACAGCGGTCGACGCAGAGGACATATTTCCGTACCTTTCAATATTCAAATAAATCTTTTCTCTCGGTAGATTCATCTTCTTAGCGACAGCCCAGAGTATCCTGATGTTCGCCTGATGAGGGATGACAAGGTCTATGTCCCCGCATTTAAGGCCGCTTTTCGCCATAGCTTTATTGCCGGCCTCCGCCATCAATTTTACCGCTTCCTTGAAAAGCTCACTGCCGCTCATCTTACAATAATGCAGCCTCTCATCTATAGTCTCATGCGATGCCGGCCTCAGCGATCCGCCTCCGGGGACTTCCAGAAGAGGCGCGTTTCTGCCGTCCGAGCCGAGATAGGTCGAAAGTATGCCGCCTTCTTTTACTTTTTGCATAACACAGGCGCCGGCGCCGTCGCCGAAGAGCACACACGTATTCCTGTCCTCCCAGTCGGTTATCGACGACATCTTCTCAGATCCTATAACAAGCGCGTTTCGATACAGGCCGGATTTTATGAATTGCTGGGCAATGGTTATTCCGTAAATATAGCCGCTGCATGCCGCGCTTATATCAAAGCCGATGGCGCGGACAGCGCCAAGCCTGTGTTGGATAAGGCATGAAGTCGAAGGAAACTGCATGTCAGGCGTTATTGTTGCAGTGATGATAAGATCTATTTCGCCCGCGTCAAGTCCAGCGTTCTGGAGGGCCCGCTTCGCGGCTTCGGCGCCCATAAATGCCGCCGCTATACCTTCGCCGGCGATCCTTCGCTCTTTTATCCCGGTGCGCGTCATTATCCATTCGTCGGAGGTGTCAACCATCTTCTCGAGGTCGGCGTTATTTAAAACCTTTGTAGGAAGAAACCTTCCGGTCCCTACTATACCGATACCGCTTTTCCTGGGCAAAGTATTCTCCTTTTAATAACTTTCGAGCTCTTCTACGATGCGTTCGTTGAGTTTGTTCTCTTTGAATTCGGCCCCGCGTATAATAGCGTTTTTGATCGCCTTTTCGGTGGATGAACCATGGCTTATGATTATGTGGCCGTCTACTCCGAGAAGCGGCGCCCCGCCGTACTCTGTGTAATCCAGGTCTTTCCATAATCTGACGAAGGCAGGCTTGCTTAAAAACGCCCCGAGCTTAGCGACGGGCCTGTTCTTTATCTGGGCCTTCAGAAGTTTCATAATACCCGCCCCTATACCTTCGGCGACTTTCAAAACTATATTCCCGACGAAACCGCCGCAGAGCACTACATCGCAGCGGCCCGTAAATACATCACGGCCCTCGATGTTCCCTACAAAATTCAGCTTGCTGTCTTCCAAGAGTTTGTGCGTCTCTTTAACAAAATCCGTTCCCTTCGATGCCTCTTCGCCTATACTCAGAAGCCCGATATTAGGCTTTTGCTTCCCAAGTATATACTTTGAATAAGCGTCTGCCATTATACCGTAATGCAAAAGATGGATAGGCTTAGGGTCGATATTCGCCCCTATATCTATAAGCATTGAGCATCCCGCGAAAGTGGGAAAAACGATGGATATCCCGGGCCGCTCTATTCCCGGAAGTAATCCCAGATTTAAAGTAGCCGCGCAGACGGCCGCTCCTGTGTTACCGGCGGAAATAAAGGCGCCTGCCTCACCGCTCTTTATAAGGTCTATTCCGACGGAAATAGAGGAATTCTTTTTCCTTCTTACGGATACCGCGGGGGGTTCATCCATACCTATCACTTCGGAAGCGTGCTGGATAGTGATATTGTCCGGGTATCTTCTGTGGCGCGAGAGCTCGCCCCTCAGGGTGGTTTTATCTCCGACCAGGATGATCTCATGGCCGAATTCACTGGCAGCCATTACCGCGCCATCTACAACAGTCCTCGGCGCGCGGTCGCCGCCCATACCGTCAACGGCAATTTTCATATCTACCTCTTGGGTTTCTTTTCTTTCTTTTTGATCTGCAGGACGGGCTTACCCCTGTAGTACCCGCAGACACTGCATATCCGGTGAGGCAATTTAGGCGCATTGCAATTCGAGCACGTGGACAGGTTCGGCTTTTTCAGCTTGTAGTGCGTCCTTCTTAACCTGCCGCGCTCTCTCGAGTGTCTTCTTTTTGGTAGTGCCATTTTTTTTGCTCCGTTTTTATATTATTGATTCGTTGATCGTATTTCGCTTTGATTACCTTGGTTAGGTTTTCGGTTCTCGGTGTTCGGTTCTCGGTGCTCGGATTCTTTTCCCGAAAACCGTAAACCGAAAACCGAAAACCGATAACCGAATAACTATCCGTTCTGTGCGCGTACTGCGGTGACCGCTACCGCATCTATGACATCATCTACGCAACATCCTCTGGAAAGGTCGCTTGAGGGTTTTTTCAAACCCTGCATCAGCGGGCCTATGGCCCTGGCATTAGCGAGCCTCTGGACTAATTTGTAACTTATATTCCCGCTGTCCAGATTCGGAAATATTAAAACGTTCGCTTTTCCTGCTACCGGGCTCCCTTGTATGCTTGTTTTTTTCAAAGCTACGGACGGGTCAAGCGCGCTATCAGCCTGCAGTTCTCCGTCAACCAAAAGATCAGGGTCTAATGCCTTTGTCTCCTTAAGAGCCTCTCTTACTTTTTCGACAAGCCGGCCGCCCGCGCTGTTCTTAGTGGAATAACTGAGCATGGCGACATAAGGCGTTTTATCGAATAGATCCCTGTATAGCCTGCCGCTCGATACCGCTATACCCGCAAGCTGTTTGGGATTTGGATCCGGCACTAAGGCGCAATCAGCGAAAAGAAAGAGCCCTTCATCTCCATACCCCGAACCCCTGGCATACATCACAAACGAACCGGAAGCTACGCCGATAGTATCATCGACTTCTAAGCAGTGAATAGCCGCTTTGGCTACATCGCTCGTTGTGTGACTGGCTCCGGCCACAAAACCGTCAGCCATACCGGCATCCACCATCATGGCGCCGTAATACACATAATTTTTGCGGATAAGTCTTGAAAAAAAATCTTTGTTCGAATTCTTATGTTTTCGCTTGTTGTAAAACCTGTCCGCCAGAGCGGATGAAATATCGGATGTCTTCGGGTCTACGATCTCGATAAAGCTTTCATCATACTTGCCAAGGTTTTTCAGGCTCTTATGGACTTTATCGGTGTTGCCAAGCAGTATCAGTTTGGCGATTTTTTCACTCGCTATATGATGCCCCGCCTCGATCACCCTGTCATCATTACTTTCAGGAAGTACGATCTTTTTTATTTTTTTCTTAGCCTTTTCTCGTAATAAACTTATGGGATCCATTGACCTATTTTTTCTTCAATCTCTCTTTTAGTCTTTTCGCGATGAATCCGGGCACAAAAACATTGATATCCGCGCCAAGTGACGCCGCCTCTTTTATCAGTGTGCTGGAAAGGTATGAGTACGCCTCATTCGGCATTAAAAATATGGTCTCTATTTTTTCGTTCAATTTGCGGTTCGTCAGCGCCATCTGGAATTCATATTCAAAATCCGAGACCGCCCTTAATCCTCTTATCAGGACACTAGCGCCGCATTCGGAAACATAGTTTACGGCAAGCCCCTTAAAATCAATGACCTTTACATTGGGGATAGAATGGGTGGTCTTTTTTATCATAGTTACGCGCTCTTTGACGCTAAAGAGCGGCTTTTTATCAATATTATGCGCGACCGCTACGATGACATCGTCGAATATTCTGGCAGCCCTCTTGATAATATCAATATGTCCGTAGGTGGCCGGGTCAAAGCTTCCAGCGTAAACGGCTATCTTTTTTGATATTTTTTTCATTGTTTTGGCTTCGCTTTATAAAAACTTAAACACACATCGCCATAACATACCGTGCGGTAACAAGTTATATTGCTAAGCTCGCCGGGTAGATCGTCGTGTTTGCTGTGTTCGGCCATTATGATGTAATGAGCACCCAGTATATCATGGCGATTTATATTAATCAAGTAATTTTTTGCTAACTCTTTATAATAAGGGGGGTCAAGCAGGACTAAATCAAACTTTTCATTTCTTCGCTCCTGCGCGTCCATGGCTTTGATGGCATCCATCCTCACAACCGATGCCGACTCCTTTCCTATGCCAAGCGAGCTAAGATTCTCTTTTATAGTGCTTGCGCACCTTCCGTCTTTCTCCACAAATACCACGCGCTTAGCTCCTCTGGAAAGGGCTTCTATGCCGAATGCCCCGCTTCCGGCGAAGGCGTCCAGGACTGTTTTGCCGCAGACGAACTCGCCGATAATGGCGAAGAGCGATTCCCGCACCCTGTCCTTAGTGGGACGGATATCCGCCGCCTTAGGCATCTTGATTATCCTGGATTTATATTTTCCCGCGATTATTCTCATATTATTGTGCTTATATTTTAGGAGGTTACGAAAGGTTACGCAAGGTTACGAAATGTTACGAGATGTTACAACATCCATGGTTTTTATCGATAAAAAAAGGGATTCTGTAACCTTTCGTAACTTCCCGTAACCTCTCGTAACCTCTCGTAACCTTCATAATAACATTCCCTAACCTACTCCCAAAAATTCCAGCTTGCCCTTATAGCGCTCCATTATCACGTCCCGGAGGTCGCGGTTGCGCTCGTCGGACAGGTTGCTGTCTTTTTCTATGAGTTCGAACGCCTCCCTGCGGGCTAGTTCCAGTATGTCCTTGTCAGCCACGATATCCCCGAAGCGTATCTCAGGCAGGCCGTGCTGTCTTGTGCCAAGCGCCTCTCCGGGGCCCCTCATAGAAAGATCCTGCTCCGCCAGTTCAAAACCGTCCTGCAGCCGCTCAAAAGCCTCAAGCCTGCGCCGAGCATTTTCATTTTTGGGATCCGAGAGCAATACGCAGTAAGATTTATACTCTCCTCTTCCTATCCTGCCCCTCATCTGATGAAGCTGCGCCAGGCCAAACCTGTCCGCGTCAAGTATCACCATTACTGTGGCATTGGGAACATCTATGCCCACTTCTATCACCACTGTTGATACCAGGATATTGATCTTATTGTTCCTGAAATCGCGCATCAGCCTTTCCTTCTCGCCGGCCTTCATCCTGCCGTGCAGAAGCGCCGTTTTCAGGTCAGGAAATATGTCATTACGCAGCTCATCGTACATCTCTTCAGCGGAGGCAATGCCGCTTTTTTCAGTCTTTTCTATCCTGGGGCATATGACATACGCCTGACGCCCATTCAATATCTCTTCCCTGACAAATTTATATACTCTATCTTTTCTTTCTTCCTCCACCCAGTAAGTGGAGATCGGGGGCCTTCCCTCCGGCATTTCTCTCATAGTCGTGATGTCCAGATCGCCGTAGACTGTAAGCGCTAAAGTACGCGGGATCGGCGTAGCCGTCATTATGAGGACATCACTCTTGATGCCCTTTTGCCTGAAAAGCGCCCTCTGCGAGACTCCGAATTTGTGCTGCTCGTCTACGACTATAAGCCCGGTCTTCTCAAACGACACATTCTCCTGGATAAGGCTATGTGTTCCGATGACTATATCCGCCTTACCTTCCCGGACCTCGCGCCTGACTTCTTCTTTGGCCTCACGGCTCAGGCTCCCGATAAGCAGCCTTATATTTATCCCGAGCGGCATAAAGAATTCGCTCATCGTAAGGTAATGCTGCTGCGCCAGTATCTCCGTAGGCACCATGACAGCGCCCCGAAAACCGTTCTTTATCGTCAGTAAAAGCGCATACATCGCGACAACCGTTTTGCCGCTTCCGACTTCACCTTCAAGCAGCCTGTTCATGGGAACAGGCGAGCGCATATCCTTTTCGATCTCGCTTATGGCTTCATCCTGCTCTTTTGTAAGCTTAAACGGAAGCATCTTCTGAAATGATGCAAAAAGCCCTTCTTCCACCTCGTGACTGATCCCGTCGGAATGTTTTTTCACGCGCCCCTTCATGAGGGCAAGCGCGGATTCCAGAATAAAAAATTCCTCGAACACGAGCCTCCTGTAAGCCATCTTTAGATTATCGAAATTATTCGGAAAGTGGATATTCCTTATGGCGAATCTTATATCGGCCAGCTTGTTTTTAGCGCGGATATTCGTCGGCAATATTTCTTTAACCATATTGACGTTGCCGTCAAGGGATCTGTATATGAGCGCCCTCAGGTATTTCTGGGTGATATCCTGCGTAAGCGGGTAGATGGGTACTATCCTTCCCATGTGGGCCGTCTCTAAGCCGTCCTCATCTTTGCTTAAGACTTCATAATCAGGGTGCGTCATCTGGAGATATTTAAATTTCTCCGCCTTTCCGTATAGTATGATATCCTGCCCGGACTTAAAATAACTCTTCAGGTACGGCTGGTTATACCAGACCCCGTGAATGGTGCCGGTTGAGTCGCTTACCGTCATATCATAAACCAGCATGCCTCTTTTAGTCTTCCAGACACTATGCGCCCTCACCCTGCCCCTGACGGTACAAGTATCCTCACCCCTGACCTCTTTTATAGGCAATATACCGCTTCTGTCCTCGTATCTGCGCGGAAGATAATAAAGCAGGTCGTAAACGGTGTCGATGCCCAGGCGCTCCAGCAGCGTAGCGCGTTTAGGGCCTACGCCTTTCAGATATTGCGCCTTGTTTTGTAGTGGATTTTTTGCTTGCATGTTTTTTCAGCCTATGGTAGTATCTTATTCTAAATTTAGGTTCTCGGTTTTCGGTTTACGGTTTTCGGGAAAAGCATCCGAGAACCGAACACCGAGAACCGAACACCGAGAACCGTAAACCTAACATAGATCCTCACAAGGAGCAACACATGTCACGAATCTGCACGATATGCGGAAAAAAACCTTCGGCCGGCCGAACCATCAAGAGACGAGGACTGGCTAAGATAAAAGGCGGCGTAGGCCAGCGCATTACCGGGACAAGCAAGCGCCGTTTTCTTCCTAACCTTAAAATGGTGCGGGTCATAGTGGACGGCAGGAAAAAAAGGATCAAGATCTGCACAAAATGCCTGAAAGCCGGTAAAGTAAAAAAGGCTGTTTAGATCAGGTTCGCCTTCACATCGACAAGTTCGAGCTGCACACTTTCAACGCCTTTCCACATATTCATTGACGGGGTATACACCACATCGACCGTAGCGCTCTCAAGAATATCATCCAGCATATAACTCAATCTGAACCCTATGGCCTCATGAGTAATCATATCATCGGTGAGCCATAATTTGACTCCATCCCGCCTGAGAGACCTGGGCCTGCCCTTAAGCCTGAGCGCCTTTGAAGATAGTAAAGGCCGGGGGTTGCCCGGGCCGTAAGGCGAAAGGCTCTCGATCTCATTTATCAATTGCCTGTTCACCCGATGCAAAGGGACTTCCGCGTCGATAGAGATCGTGGGCGTAAGATTTTCAGGAGCAAGAAGCCCCGAGGCCACTTTATTGAGCCTTGTCTTGAAAAGCTCCAGGTTTTCTCTCATTATCGCGAGCCCGCAGGCAGCGGCGTGGCCCCCAAAATCCTTTAAAACGTCCCTACATTCCGTCAAGGCCTCGAACAGATGAAAATTGTTTACGGAACGGCCTGACCCTTTCCCCTCGTTTTCATTAAATGATATCATAACCGTGGGCCGGTTGAATCTTTCGGCTATCCTGGATGCCACTATTCCGATCACACCGGGATGCCAGTCGTCACTGTCCAATACGATCACTTTATCGTCCTTAAAGTTTATCTCATTCTCCACCATCTCGAGCGCTTCATTGAGAATAGAGCTTCCGATCTTCTGCCTGTTCCTGTTTTCCCTGTCTAAGACCGACGCAAGTTCATCGGCTTCTTCTTTATTATCGGTTGTCAGCAGGTTTAAGGCGATCTCCGCCGAACTTACTCTTCCTGCCGCGTTTATCCTGGGGCCGAGCATAAATCCTACCTCCCGGTAAGAGATGGTCCTGCCCTCCAGGCCTGATCGCTCGATAAGCGCCCGTATTCCAGGCCTGTCAGTCCCATTCAGTTTCACGAGCCCCTGTTTTGTAAGTACCCTGTTTTCTCCGAGCTGAGGCACCATGTCCTGGATAGTGCCGAGAGCGACAAGATCCAGATACTGCGTGACGTCGTAACCGGAATCCGCTGTCAGCGCCTGCGCAAATTTATACGCCACGGCAACGCCGGATAGATATTTAAACGGATATCCGCAATCCTTTTGAAGCGGGTTTATAACAGCGTAAGCCCTGGACGGAAAAGACTCTTCGGATATCTTATGATGGTCTGTTATGACAGTAACTATACCGACACTGCTGAGATACTCGACTTCTTTCTTTCCGCTGATGCCGCAATCAACCGTTATGATCAAAGACACTTTTCGCTTATATGCCGCGCCGGCCGCCTCCATGTTCAGGCCGTATCCCTCATCGACTCTATGCGGTATGTATACGACGGCATCCCCTCCGATGTCATCCAGTGTATTCTTTAAGAGGGCCGCGGCGCTTATTCCGTCGACATCATAATCGCCATATATCATTATCTTCTGTTTTTTTGATATCGCTTCTTTAACCCGCCGGACAGCTTTATCCATGTCTTTAAGAAGAAAAGGGTCATGGAGAGACGCTGGATCCGCTTCAATGAAATGATGGGCCGCTTCCGGGGTGGATATACCGCGGTTGATCAGAAGCTGGGCGGTAATGGGACTTATCCCGCACTCTTTGGCAAGCACTTGCTGCAATTCTATATCAGGCTCGATTATTTTCCAGGTCTTTTGCGTCATCCCTTATACGGCTCCACATGGATCATTACATCCTTGGTGTTGTCAATGTCCTTTAAGATCCTTCTCCTTACCTTTGCCGTTATAATATGAGCCTCTTCCACTGTTATATCTTTATCGACCTCGATCGTCATGTCAACCAGTATGTCAAGCCCCAGCTTTCTGGCCTTCAGGACCGTGACTCTCTTCACCCCTTCAGTCTCTAGGGCGAGTTTATTTATTCCGCCGGTCAATTCTTTTGGAAGGGCGCCGTCCAGTAACTCATCGAACGCGGTGTGAAAAATTCCGAAGCCTATCTTTGCTACAAATATCCCGACCACTATTCCGGCAATAGGGTCTAACATCTTGAATCCTAACCTGGCGCCCACAATGCCAATAAGCGCCGCGACAGAAGACAGCATATCAGAGCGGTGATGCCACGCGTCCGCTATCAATGAAGTGCTCTGGATCTTTTTACCGCATCTTAAGGCATATCTGAACTGGATCTCTTTTACGACTATAGAAAGCAAGACTACCCATATAGTCAATTGGTGGGGCTGATAAAGCTCCTGCGATATAAGGACTCTAGCCGAATCATACATGACCTTAAACCCCAGGACTATCAGCGTCAAGGAGATGATCTTGGTCGCTACTGATTCAGCTTTTCCGTGTCCGTAAGGATGGTGAGGGTCGGCAGGTGTACTCGCGTAAACAAAGCCTATGAGGACAGCGACGCTCGTCAGGGCATCGCTTGCCGTGTGAAATGAATCGGCTATCAGCGCCTGGCTCCTGCCTACAATACCGCTCAGAAATTTTATCGCGAAAAGCGCCATATTTATGACGATGATCAGGATTACACTCTTTTTGCCGAATCTATAGTGATCGTGATTATGCATTGTTCCTTATCGTCTGTGCGACCAGTCCGCTAAGATCGATCCCGCTACAAAAATAGAAGAGTATGTTCCCACGATCACGCCGACAAGCAGGACAAACGAGAAATCGTTTATGACCTCCCCGCCGAATAAAAACAGCGAGAGCACCACAAAAAGTGTGGTCATCGAGGTAAGTATAGTCCTCGACAGGGTCTGGTTTACGCTCATATTGAGAATATCTTTGAAGCTCGATTTTCTCATTATCTTCATGTCCTCGCGGATCCTGTCGAATATGACGATGGTATCATTTATCGAATAACCGACTACGGTTAAAAGCGCCGCTATCACGGGGATCGATATCTCACGGCCGGTAAGCACCAGGGCCGATACGGCAATAATCACATCGTGGAACAACGCGATTATAGCCGCTATCGCGAATTTAAACTCAAAGCGCAAAGATATGTAGATGCATATTCCTATCAGCGCGTAAAAGAACGCCAGGAGAGCCTTTCCCCTCAGGTCCTTTCCGATAGCCGGCCCGACCTTTTCCACTCTTGTCACATTGAACGGATTATGCGAAAAGCTGCCGCGGAATTCCTCTATCACGATCTCGGACGTGTCCGTGAAAGTCCTTATTATGACTTCCCTGTTTCCCCCGAACTGCTGCACAGATGCGTCGGCCATGCCTATTCTACCTAAGGATGCCCTTATCTCATCCGTTGAAACAGGTTCGGCGAATTTAAATTGCTGGACAGTGCCGCCCGTGAAATCTATTCCGAAATTCTTATCCCCTCTCTTCGCGAATGCTGAAATGCCTATCACGATGATGATAAGGGAGGCTATATACGCGATCTTTCTGTAGCCGATAAAATTCACGTTGGTCTCTTTTATCAGATGCAGCATCTTCAGCCTTGTTATGACCTTGTTCTTGGTCATTATGTCGAATATGACTCTGGTGACTACGATAGCGGTAAACACGCTGGCCAGTATTCCTATAGACAAGGTCGTCGCGAATCCGCGGACCGGGCCAGTGCCGAACTGGAATAATATGACCGCGGTTATAAGCGTGGTGACATTGGCGTCAAGTATTGTAAGAAACGCTCTATTATAGCCGCTCACTATGCCTGAATGAAGCGTCTTTCCGGATTTAAGCTCCTCCTTGATCCTTTCGAATATAAGCACGTTTGCGTCAACGGCCATGCCGACGGTCAAGACAAGCCCCGCGATGCCGGGAAGGGTCAGGGTAGCTTTAAAATAACTCAGTACGCCGAGAATAAGTATGAGGTTCATAGTCAAAGCGGCATTTGCGACAACGCCGGCTATCAGGTAGTAGATAAACATGAATGACAATACTATTATTCCGCCTATGATTATCGCTTTTATCCCGTTTTGAATGGAGTCTTTTCCGAGTGTGGGGCCAACTGTCCTTTCCTCGATAACATTGACCGGCGCGGGCAACGCGCCGGCTCTCAGTACTATTGACAGGTCATTGGCCTCATCCATAGAAAATCTGCCTGTTATCTGCGCTCTCCCCGACGGTATCCTCTCCCTTATCACCGGAGCTGATTCTATCACTCCGTCCAGGACTATGGCCAGGCGGCTGTTCACATTTTGCGCTGTGATCTGGGAAAAAAGCCTCGCGCCCTTATCATCAAAGGTCAAAGAGACATAGGGTTCACCGAAAGTCTTTTGACTGAATTCAACGCGCGCGTCTACGATGGAATCGCCGCTCAAGGATGCCTTCTTTTCCAGCAGGATAGGCTTCTCCTCTAATTCAAGAAGTTCGAATCCCGGAGTGGGCGCTCCGTCGAGAGCGGCCTTCATCCTATCCACATCGTCGGAAACAAGCCTGAATTCAAGATGCGCCACTTTTTTGATACGTTTTAAGATCCTCTCCCGGTCGGTTTCTCCGGGGAGCTGGATGACTATTCTGTCTCTTCCCTGAGGGTAGATGGGATATTCCTTCACGCCCTGGGGGTCCAGCCTGTTTCTCAATACCTCAATAGCTCTTTCGCGGGCATCCTTCTTTGCCTCGTCATCAAGCTCGGAGGTGTCCACTTCCAGGACTAAGTACATACCACCCTGGAGATCCAGGCCCAGATTAAGCGTTCCCTCTTTTGTCAGATTGCCCTCTTTGTCAAACTGGTCAAACGGCGGATACGCCTTCCATAGAGCGAATGCCACCAGAAGCACTATCAGCACGGCCTTCAGTCTAAGATATTTATACATATCAGTCCACTTTCTCCTAAGTTCAAGTTAAGATTTAACTTCTATCGTTTCTCCCGAAACTTCGGGTTTGCTCTTTTTTAAACCAGCGACCGCGCTTTTCTGAATCTCTATCTTCACGTTATCCGATATTCTTAAGGTGATGCTGCCTTCTTTGACGTTTATAATCGTCCCGTGTATGCCGCCTATTGTGATGATCTCATCGTTCTTCTTGACCGCCTGGATCATCTTCTGATGCTCGGCCTGCTTTTGTCTCTGTGGCTTGATTATAAGAAAATAGAACACACCGAAGATCAGGATTATCGGCATAAAGCTTACCAGTGCCGGCGGCCTCTGCGCGGCCTGCGCTAAGAATAAGTACATGTTTCCTCCTTTGTTCGGTTATCGGTTATCGGTTTACGCAACCCGCTCACCGTCAACCGCTAACCGTCAACGATACTCCTTAATAAAACTGTTTTTAAATTCTGAAAATTTTCCGGCCTCTAAACTATTCCGGATATTCCTCATAAGTTTAACATAAAAATAAATATTATGCAATGAAACTAACCTCAGGCCCAGCATTTCGGAAGCGCCGATCAAATGACGCAAATATGCCCTGCTATATCCTCCGCGGCATGTCAGGCATCCGCATCCGTCCTCTATGGCGGTAAAATCATCGGTATGAACCGAGTTCCTCAGAATAAGCCTACCTTTCGCGGTAAAGGCCGTGCCGTTTCTGCCGTTTCTTGTGGGCATTACGCAGTCAAACATATCGGCCCCGCGGGATACGGATTCGATTATATCAAGCGGTGTACCGACCCCCATGACGTAATGAGGGTTTTTCTCGGGAAGCAGGCCAAGGGTATATTGCGCGATCTCACTCACAAGTTCATCGGGCTCTCCTACGCTCACCCCTCCCACGGCATAGCCGTCAAAGCCGATATCCACTAAACGCTCCACAGCCTCTTTCCGAAGATCAAGATATGTCGCGCCCTGCGCGATACCGAACAGCAGGGGTCTTGCTCCTTTACCTGTGACCTTGTGACCTTGTGACGTGTGACCTTGTGACGTGTGACCTTGTGACGTGTGACCTTGTGACCCATGTATTTTACAAGTATGTGACCTTGTGACCACTTGCTTTTCAAAATACCCTTTCGAGCGCCTTGCCCAGTCCGTTGTTAATCTTAGCGAGGCGCACGCATAATCCTTTTCCGCTGGATAGTGAACACATTCATCAAGCGGCATGATGATGTCGCTTCCGAACCCTGATTGCAGCTCGACTACGTCTTCCGGACTTAAAAAATGCCTGGAACCGTCTATATGCGACTGAAAATCCACGCCATCCTCTCTCACCTTCATAAGCTTTGCCAGGCTGAATACCTGGTATCCGCCGCTATCGGTGAGAATGGGGCCCTTCCAGCCCATGAATTTGTGCAGGCCTCCGGCTTTTTTTAATATCTCGATTCCCGGCCTGAGATACAGATGGTAGGTATTTGACAAGATGGCCTGCGCGCCGCAATCCGCTACGTCCTCATTGGATAATGTCTTCACCGTCGCCTGCGTAGCAACGGGAAAAAATAACGGGGTCCTTACGGTGCCGTGCGGCGTGGTAAGCTCGCCGGATCTTGCTTTGGTGGTTTTGTCTTTGTGTATGATCTTGAACATGATTGGTTTATTGTTACTCGTATATTCGGTGTACGGTTTACGGTGTACGGTTTGTAAAATCCAAGGGTTGTTCCGTAAACCGAAAACCGTAAACCGAAAACCGAACCAAGGTAATCGAAACAAAATACGATAAACGATTTACAAACTAAATAATCAACATACAATCCCCATACGAATAAAACCTGTACTTCCTCGCGATCGCCTCTTCATACGCTTTCAATATCAAGTCCTGGCCCGAGAATGCGGATACCAGCATCATAAGCGTTGATTTAGGCAGATGAAAATTCGTCAATAGCGCGTCCACTATTTTAAACTCGTATCCGGGATATATAAACAAATCAGTCTTGCCTCTTCCGGGCCTCAGTCTATGAACTTCGGCGCAAGTCTCCAGGACCCGGCAGGATGTCGTCCCAACCGCAATGACCTTTCCACCGTTGTCTTTTACGCTGTTTATCACGCCGGCCGCATCTTCCGTAAGGTCAAAACTTTCGCTGTGCATCTTATGCTCGGTGACGTCTTCAGTCTTTACAGGGGCAAATGTGCCGTAACTCACATGTAAGGTCACATGCGCGCTTTTCACGCCCTTCGACGCAATATTCTTAAGGATCTCATCGGTAAAGTGAAGTCCCGCGGTGGGCGCTGCCGTAGCCCCTCTTACCTTCGCGTATACCGTTTGATATCTTTCACTGTCAAGCGGTTCCGCCCCGCGTTTTATATAAGGCGGCAGAGGTACAGATCCTGCCTCCTCAAGCAGTTTTCCGATATCGGCCTGTAGCGGCGAGAATTCTATTTCGCTGCCCCCCGCCCTTTTCGTTACAAGCCTCGCCTCCACTTCACCCTTCTCAAAATATATGTTCTCGCCTTCTTTTATTTTCTTCGAAGGCCTTATGAGGGCTTTATATCTGCCGCCCTGAAGCGGCTCCAGGAGAAAAAGTTCTACCTTTCCGCCTGTCGCTCTCCTGCCAATAAGCCTCGCGTTGAAGACCTTTGTATTATTCAGCACAAGCGCGTCGGTTTCACGCAAATATCCGGTAAAGGCCCGGAAATCCGTATGCTCTATCTTTCCGGTTTCTCTGCTCAGAACGAGCATTCTGGATGCCTCTCTCGATGGAGCAGGATACTGAGCGATCAGTCCTGCGGGTAATTTATAGTCAAAATCGGATAGTTTCATATTTTACGGTTTTCGGTTTTCGGTTCTCGGTTTACGGTAAAAAAATCTTGCGGAGAACATAGATTACAAGCAAATTACAAATAACAAATCTCAAATTACAAACAAATTCAAAATCTCAAATTCCAATGTTCAAAATAGCGTGTTTTGAATTTTGAATTTGGTCATTGTGATTTGTTTGTAATTTGGTGCTTGTAATTTGTGATTTAATCGTTATTTGAAATTTGTTATTTTTCATAAACCGTAAACCGAACACCGTAAACCGATTTCAATCTCCCTTCACTACATCCTTCAAATCCACGATCCTGGAGCCGGGGTAATAAAACCTCAATATGTCTTCCGCCTTTAACCCGCGCTTCGCCATGAAATAAGCGCCCCATTGACACATGCCGACGCCGTGGCCCCAGCCCCTGCCCTTGAAAAAGGCTTTATCGCCTCTTATCTTCACTGTAAAGCGCGTGCTCTTTATCAAGTTCGGGCTTACCGCCAGCCGGAATTTATTAGACGGTATCTTTTCGATGCCCAGCTGATCGATGATATGAACTTCCTTAATCCTGCCTGACGGGTCATTGGAGGAGGTCTTTATTGCCTTTATCCCGCGTATCTTGTAGCCTGAATCATTGAGTTTATTTTCAAGCGATGCAAGCGTCATATCGCTTTCCCAGATATGATGAGGCGATTTATCGCAGTAGTTGCACGGCCTGCCTTTTAGCGGGGCAAGATCTGTTTTCCACAGAAGAAACGCGTCTTCCGTATGACCGCCGCAGGTGGCGTGAAAATATGCCGGCAGTATCTGATCCTTGTATGCCAGTATCCTTCCGGCGGTATCCTCCACGGCCCTGTTCGTCCTGAATTTCTCGGATGTCTTGCCGCCGTAGACCTGCGAATAAACATCGCTTCTCAGGTCATATTCCTGGTCCCTTGCCTCCAGGCTCTTATAGATGGCGAATGTCCTTGACGCTATTGCCTGCGCCTTTAAAACCTCTATCGGCCACCAGTGAGAGACCTCATGATATAGTACGCCGCCTATGTAGTCTTCTATGTCGAGATGGTTGATGGCCAGAAGCTTAATATCCTCGGTTCTTATAACATCCATCTCGCCCCTGAATTTTCGCTTGTTGATGACGATATCTGTCGCCTCATCGGTGCGTATCTTGACACCGTAAATATTGAACGGCTTGGAGTCCATTATGATGCCGCTATTTGAGGGTTTCATGACTACGCTGTTTACGTTCACGCCTTCCTTCAACGGTTCCAATAGCGGGAGAGCGAATATTTGATAACCACCTTTGATTTTAAGGGTGAGATCCGGCGCATTCATGAGAACGGCCACTCTGACAGGGTAAGATATAGGCCTTGTGGGCCTTGAAGATGCCGCGTGCGAGCTCGCGGTAAGCAACAAGATTAAAATGATCAGGGACGGATATATTTTGGAGATTCGCGGCATTTTTATCGTCTGGTTATAAGAAAAAATATGGCGGAGATTATAACGCTTAAGATCACACATGTTGTAAACGGAAAATATAAGGTGAAATTTTCCTTTTCAATGTTAATATCACCTGGTAATCTGCCCAGCCATGGTATTTTGTCCGAAAATAAAAACAATATGCCGATACTCGCGATGATCGTTCCGGCCAGGATAATGGTCTTCGCTACACTGCTCAGGTCTGCCATCAGCTCTTCTCCTTGCAAAATCGCTCTTTCTCGCTAAAAACGCAACCGCAGTATTTCTGACTGTAGATACCATGCTCCCGCGCGAACTGCTGCGCCCGCCTAAAGCCGTCTCTGAAATCATCACCTATGAATTTAACGCCTGATTCCCGCGCCAGATCATTGCCTATCTCTACTATCGCGTCCCGGTCCTGATACGGGCTCACAAGAAGAGTCGAGGTAAAAGCGTCATAGCCATTATCCCGCGCAAAGCCGGCAGCCTCGGCAAGCCTCATCCTCCAACATATTCCGCAGCGCGCGGGCGCATCAAATACACCGCCCAGAGCCCTGAAGAAGCCATCCATCTCATACGTACCGAAGATCACTTGAAGATCTTCCCTCGCGGCGTAATCGGCCACGGCCTGCCGCCTTTTCTCCATCTCGGTAAAAGGATGTATGTTCGGATTATAAAAAAACCCCGTCATGGAATCATTGCCTCTTTCCAGTAATTCCCGTAACGGGTGAATGGCGCAAGGCGCGCAGCAAATATGTAGTAGTATTTTCATAAGTGAAATATCAAATTACAAATTCCAAATCACAAACAAATAACAAGCACCAAATTCCAAACACGTTGTTTTGAATTTTGAATTTGATATTTTGAATTTGTCCTTCGACTACGCTCAGGACGGTTCGAAGGACGGTGAGCCTGTCGAACCGTTTGTGATTTGTGATTTACTCGTTATTTGTTATTTGATATTTGTGATTTATGGTTTAATTCTTTGCGTATCCTGCCCCATATGTTCACGCGCGAGCGCGGTAAGCTCTCTGCCCCGCGGCGTTCTTTTAAGGAAACCTATCTTGAGCAGAAAAGGCTCCACTACATCCGCTATCGTATCCACCTCTTCATTAAGCGTCGCGGCTAAGGACTCTATGCCTACCGGCCCTCCGCTGTAAAAATCAAGTATGGACTTTATCACTTTTCTATCGATCGTATCGAGGCCCACCTTATCGATCCCTTGACTATCAAGCGCCTTTTCAGCTATCTCTCTGGATATGGTCCCGTCCGCCTTTACATCGGTCCAGTCCCTGACTCTACGTAACAGCCTGTTGGCGACCCTTGGAGTCCCCCGGGCCCTTTTAGCGCATTCAAGCGCGCCTCCATCATCGATCTGAATACCCAATAAAGATGCTGAGCGCTTGATTATCTCAACTAATTCCTGAGGCTCGTAAAAATCCAGATGGTAAAACATGCCGAATCTGCTTCTTAAAGGAGGTGTAAGCAGCCCTGTTCTAGTAGTGGCGCCGACAAGCGTAAAGCGCTTCAGGTTGAATTTAATGGTCTTCGCGTACGGGCCTTTATCTATGATAAAATCTATCTGGAAGTTTTCCATAGCGGGATATATAAATTCTTCGACCACCCTTGAAAGCCTGTGTACTTCATCAATAAAAAGGACATCCCCTTCAGAGAGATTGGTCAGTATGCCTATGAGGTCTCCCGCCCTTTCTATCGCCGGGCCGCTTGTGGACGTTACCTTGGTCCCCATTTCGCTTGAAATTATGTGGGCAAGTGTGGTCTTTCCGAGGCCCGGAGGCCCTGAAAAAAGTATATGCTCAAGCGGCTCACTCCTCTTCCTGGCCGCCTGTATTGCCACAAGAAGGTTATCCTTCACGCTCTTCTGGCCTACAAACTCAGCTAATGAACCCGGCCTGAGCGAAAGACTTAGGACATCCTCTTCGGCTTCCTGCGCATCGATTATAGGTTCCCGCTTCACTTCCTCTTTAATTTTTGACATAATTCGCCCCCTCCTGCCTCTGCCTGTAGACCTCGTTCAATAATTCCTCGCAGGATGATATATTCGGTTCTCTTTCCATAGCTTTTTCCACCATAGCCTTGGCTTCGGGTTTATTATATTGCAGCTGGATCAGCACTTGAAGCGCTTCTTTCTTAATATCCTCCTCAATGCCACCGGCGCCGGCAGGCATTTTGTCCTGAATAAGCCCATATTTGCCTATCTTACCCTGGAGCTTAGCTATTATCTGGCGGGCCCTTTGTTCGCCTATGCCGGGAAGGCTTTTCAGGGCCGGTATATCGCCTTTGTCTATTGCGTCGGCTATAGCTGAAAACGGGATTTCCATAGCCCTGCAGGCCGCTTTAGGCCCGACGCCCGAGACTGTGATGAATTTTACAAAAAATTCCCTTTCGACTTCGTTTAAAAAACCGATAAGGACGGGTACGGAACGTGAAGGGTCGGACTGAAGATAATGATATGTTATTAAAGAAATGTCATCCTCCGGCTGAATATTTTCTATCTGTTTAAATATCACGCCGGGCAAAAGTACTTCATAGCAAACGCCGCTGATATATATAAGCACGCTGTTCGCTTTTTTCTGCTTCAATTTTCCGGATATCTGGGAGATCATAATTTAGATTATCTTTAGTTTATCATATATCGTTAATCGTTTATCGTTGATCGTATGCAAGGTTTACGGTGTACGGTTAACGGTGTACGGTTTTTACAATCCCTTGGATGTTCCGTAAACCGAAAACCGTGAACCGAAAACCGAACAAAGGTAATCGAAGCGAAATACGATTAACGAATTGCAAGCGTACTAAAAACCCTTCGTTTTGTTTACGCTATGCAAATGACTGATCGCCAGCGCCAATGCGTCCGTTACATCTTCAGGCTCAGGCCGTCTCTTCAGGCCTAAAAGCGTCTTCACCATCCCGCCCACCTGTTTTTTAGTAGCCCTGCCCTTTCCCGCGATTGACCTTTTCATGTGCGTTGAAGCATAATTTACAAGCTCCAGGTCATACTTCCCGCACAAAAGACAGACAACGCCGCGGGCGTGGCCCATAAGAATCGAAGTCACAGGATGCTTGTAATGAGAGTATATCTTTTCCAGAACAAGAGCCTGCGGGCGGTATTCCTCGATCAGATCAGAGAGGCCGTCGTATATCCTCTTTAATCTTTCTTTGATCGGTTCCTCTGAAGAAGTCCTTATTACGCCCGCCTCCACAAGCCTTAACTTCCGCCCGTCTCCCTCTATGAGGCCGTAACCCGTAATATTCAGACCCGGATCTATTCCGAGGACTCTCATCGCATGGCAGGGGATATCATTTCCCCTCTTTGATATTATTTTTTAAGATATCGTCGGGTATGTCGAAGTTGGCGTAAACATTCTGAACGTCGTCATTGTCTTCCAGGTGTTCCACGAGCCTGAGGACCTGTTTTGCCTGATCACCGGATATCTTGATCGTGTTCTTGGGGATCATTGTGATCTCCGAGGATTCCACCTTGATCTTATTATTCTCAAGCGCCGCTTTCACTTTTTCATAGTCCTGCGGCTGACTCTTGACCTCAAAGGTATCGTCTTCGGACGAGAGGTCTTCCGCGCCGGCGTCGAGGATGATGGACATCAATTTATCTTCGGTGACATCCGCCTTATTTACGATAAAGAAACCTTTTTTCTCAAACAGCCAGTTTACGGCGCCTGAGGCGGCAAGATTACCGCCGCATTTGGAAAATATACTCCTCGCCTCGGCCGTAAGCCTGTTCTTGTTGTCGGTCAGCGCTTCAACGAAAAACGCCACTCCTCCGGGGCCGTATCCTTCATACGATGCATGCTCATAGGTCACGCCGGGAAGCTCGCCCGTACCTTTTTTGACCGCTCTGTCAATATTATCCGCCGGCATATTGGTCTCTTTCGCCTTCTGGATGGCCATCCTGAGGGACGGGTTTGTATTGGCGTCGCCTCCGCCGTTCCTTGCGGCTACGGTTATCATCTTGATCAATTTGGTAAAGGCCTTGCCTCTTTTCGAGTCAGTCGCGGCCTTCTTATGTTTTATACTGGCCCATTTTGAGTGTCCGGACATTTTCTTCTCCTTGTGTAGAGCATTGTTCGTTATTCGTTAATCGCATATACGGTTTTCGGTTTACGGTTTACGGTTTTCGGGAAAAGAATCCGAGAACCGTACACCGTTAACCGTGCACCGTAAACCGTTAACCGTACACCGATCAAATTATTCCTCTTTCGCTTCTTCCTTTGCCTGTTTCGCTTTCTGTACGATCTGCTGGGCGATGTTGGACGGCACCTGTTCATAGTGCATGAACTTCATCGTATATGTGCCTCTTCCGGCAGTAATAGACTTTAGCTCATTTGCGTATTTATACATCTCATCAAGCGGCACCTTTGCCTTCACTGTCTGGACGCTTTCGCCGGGTTCCATGCCGAGTATCCTGCCCCTTCTGGAACTCAGGCTTCCTGTCACGCTGCCCATGAATTCCTCAGGAATTACAAATTCCACTTCCATTATAGGCTCAAGCAATATCGGCTTGGCTCTCTGGCAGGCCTCTTTGAAGGCGCTTCGTGCCGCTATTTGAAAAGCTATATCCTTTGAATCGACCGGATGCGTCTTGCCGTCATATACGACAGCCCTGACATCGGCCACAGGAAAACCCGCGAGTATGCCGGTATCCATCGCTTTTTTAATACCTTTTTCGCAGCTTACAACAAACGGGCCCGGTATTGAACCGCCTACGACATCATCCACAAATTCAAACCCGGTACCGCGCGGCAAAGGCTCAACACGCAGCCATACTTCCGCGAACTGGCCCGCGCCTCCGCTCTGTTTTTTATGCCTGTACTGTGAATCACCCTTGCCTGTTATAGTCTCTCTGTACGCCACTTTCGGCGTGCCGATATCCACCTGGACGCCGAATCTCTCAAGAAGCCTGTTGATCATGATCTTAAGATGAAGGTCGCCCATACCTTTGACGATAAGCTCTTTCGTCTGAGCATCACGGTCCATCTTAAAAGCAAGGTCCTCGGCCGATAATTTATGGAGGGCGTCGGATATCTTATCCTCATCAGAACGCGTCCTCGGCTTTACAGAAAATGACATTACCGGTTCCGGAATGATGAAATCGGCGAATTTTACCGGGCTCTTTTCATCCGAGAATGAATCTCCTGTCATGGTATCTTTCAGTTTTGTGGCGCAGCCTATATCCCCCGCGCTCAATTCATCTACAGGTTTAAGTTGTTTACCCTCGATCGTAGAAAGCTGGCCGACTTTCTCCCTGGTACCTCTGGTCGAATTATATAAAGTGGAATTGGATTTGGCGCTGCCGGAAAACACCTTGAATATTGATATCTGCCCCACATACGGATCGGAAATAGTCTTGAATACTTGAGCCGCAAAAACTCCGTCCTCCTTTGCCTCTATCTCGACTTGAGAATTATCGACGGGGTTTATTGCTTCTCCGGCGGGGGCATCTGCCGGTGATGGTAAATAATTTACGATCACATTTAAAAGCTCTTTTATGCCCACACCATTTATTGCAGAGCCGGCTATTATGGGTATGATATTTCCATCTACCACACCCTTCCTGAATGCGCCCTTGATCTCTTCCGTGGATAATGCCCCCGATTCCAGGTACTTCTCAAGAAGCGCGTCATCGCTCTCGGCCACGCCTTCGACAAGTATCTCACTCTCCTTCTCGGCTCTCTCCTTGTCCTCTCCCTGCAGAGCATCCATGCCTTCTTTTGTAAGGAGGTTCGCCACGCCTTTAAAGGAAGCTTCCTTGCCGATGGGATAACCGATAACGACGCATTTTTTGCCGTATTTTTTCTGGAGGCCTTCCACGCATTTCGCGAAATCCGCATGCTCCTTATCTATTTTATTCACGAAAACCGCTGTTGGCAGGTTGCGGCTCTGGATAAATTTGAATGCCTGCATAGTGCCTATTTCGACACCGTTTACCGCGTTGACCAAAAGCACCGCGCCTTCCACGACCCCAAGGCCCGAGACAATTTCGGCTACGAAATCCGCATAGCCCGGCGTGTCTATCATATTCACCTTAACACCGTTATGCACGAGATTGATCACTGACGAATTTATAGAGACCTTACGCTCGATCTCGTCCTTGCTATAGTCGCTTACCGTGTTTCCTTCGTCAATGCTTCCGGGTTTTGGTATGGCGCCTGATTCGCTTAAGATATGCTCCGCAACGGTCGTCTTTCCCGCGTGCGAGTGTGATAGCAATATGACATTTCTTATGTTTTTCGCGCCGAATTCCGCCACAATCCGCTCCTTTTGGTTATTATTTTTTGTTTGATATTCACATAATTATGTAAATTATACTATATCGTATGAATAAAGGATTGTCAATGGAAAAGGGGACAGACACTTTTTACAGACTAGTGACAACGCTATAAAAAGTGTCTGTCCCCCTATAACCATAACGGGCCTTAAAATAAAAAAGGGAGCATCTATCTACTCTCCCACACCGCTTCCAGTGCAGTACCATCGACCTTGAGAAGCTTAACTACCGTATTCGGAATGGGAACGGGTGTAGCCTCCTCAGTATATGACACTCCCAAAAATCGTTTATCGTTTATCGTTTTTGTTAATGACCTTGGTTCGGTTTACGGTTCTCGGTGTTCGGTTCTTGGATTCTTTTCCCGTAAACCGTAAACCGTACACCGTAAACCGTGTATACGATAAGCGAATAACAAAATAAACAATATATATTGAAGTAGCCGGGCTCAAATACTTATGATTGCAAGTGGTCAAGCCTCTCGGCAGATTAGTACCAGTAAGCTGAACCCTTTACAGGGCTTACACATCTGGCCTATCAACCTTGTAGTCTTCAAGGTGCCTTAGTCCTGCATTGCTGCAGGAGGGAAATTTAGTCTTGAGGGGGGCTTGGCGCTTATATGCCTTCAGCGCTTATCCTTTCCGAGCTTAGCTACCCAGCTTGTACCGCTGGCGCGATAACTGGAACACCATTGGCTCGTACGTCTTGGTCCTCTCGTACTGAAAACGTATCCTCTCAAATTTCCTGCGCCCACGACAGATAGGGACCGAACTGTCTTGCGACGTTCTGAACCCAGCTCACGTACCGCTTTAATAGGCGAACAGCCTAACCCTTGGGACCTTCTTCAGCCCCAGGATGCGATGAGCCGACATCGCATATTCCTCCACGCTTATCGCGTGGTATAGACTATATCTCCATCTTCTCTTGCAGTAGAGTAAGAGTCAGCGTGTGATAGAAGCCTGGTTGGTCTTCTATCTCACCCTTGACATTGAAAAATGTCAAGGGATCAGTCGTTACGGGGTCATCACGGTAGTTTATAATTAAACTCGGGTAGCAGGTATCTTTTCACAATGCTTCTGAATTTACCTACACTACCAACTGCAATTCGTAAGCGATAATATTTTTTATCTTTGTTAATACTGGCTTTGATTCCATGCTGCGCTTCCAGTATTTTCATAAGATTTGTCTGCGATTCCATGCTGTATTGTTGTGTATTCAGGTATATGGCATTGTAACTCTTACAGCCATCATCCATGAAAAATACAGCCAAACTCAGTGGCTTCAGATCGAAACCGCGCGGGATTTCTTTTTTCCCGGTCTTATAGAATAATTTGTAGATTTCTGTTAACTGTTGTAAGCTTCTTGTCGTAAATCTACAAGCAATTCTATTTTTTCCGCTTTTTCTGAGTTTTGGAGGCGTCCTTACTAGCTGCTGCAATGCGTTGAATTTCCAATCCACATAATTCTTTTGCTTATGCGAATGGTTGATCTCAAGCAACGCATTCTTTTTGCAGCGCATCGCACCGTCTCCAAGAACGCATCCTATTATTATCGCCTTACTTTTTTCCGCTAGACTTCCCACGGTATTACCCTCCTTGTGTCGGTTAGGGTTCCACCGTTATAAGCTGATACTTAATATCGCATTTCTGCGACTTCACCCCATGATTGAGGTGCCAAACCTTCTCGTCGATATGAACTCTTGGAGAAGATAAGCCTGTTATCCCCGGAGTACCTTTTATCCGTTGAGCGACGGCAATTCCACATTAAACCGCCGGATCACTAAGTCCTACTTTCGTACCTGCTCGACTTGTTTGTCTCGCAGTTAAGCTCCCTTATACCTTTACGCTCTACGCGCGATTGCCGACCGCGCTGAGGGAACCTTTGAACTCCTCCGTTACTGTTTTGGAGGAAACCGCCCCAGTCAAACTGCCCGTCTGGCATTGTTCCCCAGCCGGATTCACGGCTGCGGGTTAGAACCCTAGTTAAATAAGGGTGGTATTTCACTGATGGCTCCACTCCGGCTGACGCCAGAGTTTCAAAGCCTCCCACCTATGCTACACATATCGTACCAAAGTCCAGTACCAGAGTACAGTAAAGGTTCCGGGGTCTTTCCGTCTAGTCGCGGGTAAGCGGCATCTTCACCGCTGCTACAATTTCACCGATCCCCTCGTTGAGACAGCGCTCATGTCGTTACACCATTCGTGCGGGTCGGAACTTCGCGTTGACCCACTGTTTCCAGTGGCGCAGACTATATCTTAATCTCATCACGGAGGAATTTTTTCTTGCCTGAGCGATTTATCTCGCTTGCAAGAAAAAGGATTTTTTGGAAACCATCTTTGTTCAGATGTTCTTTCGCGCGCATCATTTTGCAAATTTCCGCAAATTTTACGAAATCGATTCTTTTATTCGAAATCAACGGATATTTTTCAAATTGCAAAATGACTTTTGTCGTCAAATCGCTTATACTGCGAACTTCGTATTTAAGCGTTTTATCTGAACGATCAGGTCTTATGGAACCGCATCTCAGTTGCCTCTTGAATAAACGAAACACTTCTGAGCGTTCACGGTTCTGACTAACGGAAAAACTCGGCCTTATTTCCCAGCCAAATTTGTGTCGTCTGCTTTTGTTTATAGAAACACAAAAGCACCCTTCTCCATCAGCATACCCCTGATAAATAGGCTCCAACTTCCACACTTTCCTCCGGAAGAAATCCTGGCGTATTATAAGGTGTTTTAAACCCTATCTCGGACTTTCGTCCTCAGTCGTTACGGGGTCACGTAGACTTCCCACGGTATTACCCTGATTTTACCACAACGCCTTGTACGTTGCAACATCGAGGGCTTCACCGTTATAAGCCAGTACGGGCTTGCTTTATGCTTACCCGACAAGGAATTTCGCTACCTTAGGACCGTTCATTTATGTTAACTTCCGATCGCTCGGAAGATCGGACTATATCATTCCCGCCTTTCGGTGGGATCTGGCGTATAGTCTCTGAGGATTCCCTGAATTTCGCAAATATAGCTTCTTCGCTATATTTCCGCTTGCCACCATCATTCATGTGTTTCCTGACAGCTAAAATCTCTCTAATACCATCTTCCGAAAATTGCTTTCCTTCTTTTAACATTTTCGCTATTATGCAAAATTTTGAAAAGTCTCTTTTCTTTTTTTCTGACATAAAGTGATAACGTTTAAAGAATGGGATCACATTTTCTTCGATTGCATTAAGATTGTTTACCTCGAAATACCAAACACCGTCTTTCCTCTGCCTCAATGTTCCACATCCCAAATGTCTTTTGAACAAAGTTAAAATCAACTTTTCTCTTTGGGATACATTGAAACAGATTGAAACTTTCCATGGCATTTTATAGTCATCTCGAGGTCTGAAGGAAACATTAAAACTTCCTTCTCCGTCAGCAAACCCAGTTAGATAGTAGGCAATATTGGGTCGTATCTGCTTCATGAAGACCTCCCTTCAAGGTCTTTCCTGCTGATTGTCCGCACCTGGGCCATTGTCACTATTCTCTTATTTCAAGAATGAGTAGGCCAGGATACACCGGATTTTCCAGCATATAGCCAGATTTGAGAACTACAGTGGTCCGTTCTATAGTTACGGCCGCCGTTTACTGGGGCTTCGGTTGAGAGCTTCTCTCCGCCTAAGCGGAAATAACCCTTCCCCTTAACCTTCCAGCACCGGGCAGGTGTCAGTCTCTATACTTCCTCTCAGCGAGTTTGCAGAGACATGTGTTTTTGCTAAACAGTCGCACGAGCCACTTTATTGCAGCCTCTTCGCGCTCCGCTTGATTGCTTCACGCTAATGAGGCACCCCTTCTTCCGAAGTTACGGGGCTATTTTGCCTAGTTCCTTAACGAGGGTTCTATCGAGCGCCTTAGGATTTTCTCCCTATCTACCTGTGTCGGATTACGGTACGGTCACCCGTATGATTCATTCAAGAGGTTTTTCTAGGCAGCGTGGTGTCAACCAGTTCGTCCGTTCCGTAGATTGGACTCCCTAACACCCCTCATCACGCCGTTAAGCGGACTACAGGTTTGGACGCGCACATCCTTACCGCGCGCTGGTTTAACCTTCTGCTTTACTCCTGAATTCAAACACCATACAGGTGGTGTACGAATATTGACGCACTCTCCATCGCCTACGCCTTTCGGCCTCGGCTTAGGACCGACTAACCCTGGGCGGATTAACCTTCCCCAGGAAACCTTAGATTTTCGGCGTCCCGTTTTCTCTTCGGGATTTTCGCTACTCATACCTGCATAATCACTCCTGTCCACTCCAGCACTTCTCTCGATATGCCTTCACAGTACGACAGGACGCTCCCCTACCACTTATATCTTTCCGAAGAAAGATTTAAATCCGCGGCTTCGGTAATAAGCTTGAGCCCCGTTCATTATCGGCGCAAGACCACAATCGACCAGTGAGCTGTTACGCACTCTTTAAATGATGGCTGCCTCTGAGCCAACATCCTGGTTGTCTACGCAATCTTACATCCTTTGCCACTTAGCTTATATTCCGGGACCTTAGCCGGCGGTCTGGGCTGTTTCCCTTTTGACAATGAAGCTTATCCCCCACTGTCTGACTCCTGAAATAAAAACGTCAGCATTCGGAGTTTGATTGGGTTCAGCAAGCTGGTAGGCTCCTTAGCCCATTCAGTACTCTACCTCCAACGTTTATTTATTCAAGGCTAGCCCTAAAGCTATTTCGGGGAGAACCAGCTATCTCCGAGTTTGATTAGCCTTTCACTCCGACCCACAGCTCATCCAATAACTTTTCAACGTTAACTGGTTCGCACCTCCACTCGCTTTTACACGAGTTTCATGCTGGCCATGGGTAGATCACTCGGTTTCGGGTCTACTCAGCACAACTTATTCGCCCTATTCAGACTCGCTTTCGCTACGGCTCCTCCCCTGAGGGGATTAACCTTGCTACGCTGAGTAACTCGCAGGTTCATTCTTCAATAGGCACGCTGTCAGCCATTCTCCGTCTAAGACGGAGCATAGGCCTCCAACCGCTTGTAAGCTTATGGTTTCAGGTACTATTTCACTCGCCTTACAGGCGTACTTTTCAACTTTCATTCACATTACTTGTTCGCTATCGGTCTCGAGATAGTATTTAGCCTTGGGAGGTGGTCCTCCCGGATTCTTATGGGGTTTCACGTGTCCCATAATACTTGGGAATCCAACCCAACCTGGCCATCATATTTCACTTACAGGGCTATCACCTTCTATGGCCGGCCTTTCCAGGCCGTTCGGTTATACGATGGCTTTTTGACAAGTCGAATGAGCTGTATCTCACTCCGGCTGAACCCCGCTACACCCTACCCGCAACGCATACAGGCTATCACGCGGATAAAGTTTGGGCTCTTCCCCTTTCGCTCGCCGCTACTGAGGGAATACAAAATTTGTTTCTCTTCCTCAAGGTACTAAGATGGTTCAATTCTCTTGGTATCGCCTCTTCCGCCAGAAGCGGAAGATCTTACGATATTACTCGTAAGGGGTTGCCCCATTCGGAAACCCCCGGGTCAAAGTTTGTTTGCAACTCACCGGGGCTTATCGCAGCTTACCACGTCCTTCATCGCCTTCTCGAGCCAAGTCATCCACCATAAGCTCTTTGTAGCTTGACCACAACATATTCGATTTACGGTTTACGGTGTTCGGTTTACGGTTAAAATCCTTAGTTATACAGGATTCTCCGTAAACCGTGAACCGTTAACCGAAAACCAATATCATCTTACATTACATTTATTTACCCGACTACTTCAATACACATTGTCAAAGAACCTGCCGCGACTTGTCGTTCGCCATCGGCGAACGGTATCGCTAGAAACTTGTATTATGCGTGGGTCACACGTCACAAGGTACCCCAGCCACCAACATTCTGGTGACCTGGTGACTTTGTGTCCTGGTCCACCCATGTTTTTATACTTAAGTACTGGTGGAGCAGACCAGATTCGAACTGGCGACCTCATGCTTGCAAAGCACGCGCTCTCCCAGCTGAGCTACTGCCCCATGCCTTTGCTTCGCAAAGGAAATCTCAAATCACAGATTACAAATAACAAACTTATGTTTGTGATTTGGAACTTGTCATTTGTCATTTCCAGTTTTCTGACTACGTCAGAAAACTGGTGGTGGGCCCGATTGGAATCGAACCAATGACCTCCGCGTTATCAGCACGGCGCTCTAGCCGACTGAGCTACGGGCCCTCATTTAAAAAATGAGGTTCGAGGCCCGTTATCGGTCAGCGTCAGGGTCGCCTCAACCTCAACTTCACGCATTAAAAAATATTTAATTAAAAAATCAGATAACCAAGGCTTAATTATAGCCAAGCTCATTGCGTAACTGCTTATTGTCCTCCGCGACTAATCGCAGGAGGTAAAACTACTCCTTAGAAAGGAGGTGATCCAGCCGCACCTTCCGATACGGCTACCTTGTTACGACTTAGCCCTCCTTATCAAACACACCTTCGACACCTTCCCCCCTTGCGGGTTGGTATGGCGGCTTCGGGTGCATTCAACTCAGGTGGCTTGACGGGCGGTGTGTACAAGACCCGGGAACGTATTCACTGCGCCATAGCTGATGCGCGGTTACTAGCGATTCCAACTTCATGTAGGCGAATTGCAGCCTACAATCTGAACTGGGGCTGGCTTTATGGGATTAGCTTCTCCTTGCGGATTCGCAGCCCTTTGTACCAGCCATTGTAGCACGTGTGTAGCCCAGGACATAAGGGCCATACTGACTTGACGTCGTCTCCGCCTTCCTCCAGTTAAAACACTGGCAGTCTTCCTAGAGTGCTCTTCGATTACTCGAAGTTAGCAACTAAGAACAATGGTTGCGCTCGTTGCGGGACTTAACCCAACATCTCACGACACGAGCTGACGACAGCCATGCAACACCTGTGCTGGCTCTCGATTTGACGAGTCATCCCCCTTTCAGGTTCTTACTACCAGCATGTCAAGTCCTGGTAAGGTTCCACGCGTAGCGTCGTATTAAACCACATGCTCCACCGCTTGTGCGGGTCCCCGTCAATTCCTTTGAGTTTCAACCTTGCGGCCGTAGTCCCCAGGTGGGGCACTTAATGTGTTAACTGCGGCACAGATCCTTGCGGACCTACACCTAGTGCCCATCGTTTACAGCTACGACTACCAGGGTATCTAATCCTGTTTGCTCCCGTAGCTTTCGCATTTCAGTGTCAGTTACGGACCAGAAAACCGCCTTCGCCACTGGTGTTCCTCCCGATATCTACAGATTTCACCCTTACACCGGGAATTCCGTTTTCCTCTCCCGCACTCAATCCTTGCAGTATTCTGACACGTTCTCCGGTTGAGCCGAAGTATTTCAGCCAGAACTTACAAGAACACCTACATGCCCTTTACACCCAATGAATCCGAACAACGCTTGCCACCTCCGTATTACCGCGGCTGCTGGCACGGAGTTAGCCGTGGCTTCCTCTGGCAGTACCGTCAACCCCTTCCTCTATTAAAAGAAGGGTCTTCATCCCGCCTGACAGAACTTTACATCCCGAAGGACTTCATCATTCACGCGGCGTCGCATAGTCAGGCTTTCGCCCATTGCTAAAGATTCTCGACTGCAGCCTCCCGTAGGAGTCTGGGCAGTGTCTCAGTCCCAGTGTGGCTGACCATCCTCTCAGACCAGCTACCCGTCAAATGCCTTGGT
>JADHVZ010000014.1 GCA_016783745.1 Candidatus Omnitrophota bacterium
CCGCGGAAGGTTGAGGCGCGATCGGCTCACTACGCAACCCTTGAGTATTATAAAATATACGGTTGCCAAAACGGCGTATATCCTGGTTTGGGATCAACCTGTAGCCGTATAGATCAGAAGCTTCAAACAGGGGCGGATCGCCGAGTCCGAACACAAAGCGAGCAATAAGCTCTGCCGCAATCAATATTGATATCAAAATCGCAAGGATCCGGTATGCGCGTTTAATTTTTGCAGTCATCGCACATTCACCCCATACTTTTTAAATACGTCAACCGTACCCTGTACTGATTGATGAATTTCATACCTCTTCAAAAAGCACTTCCTGGCATTTTGCCTCATTGTCTCATATTCGCTTGAAGACAATTCCAGCCAGCCTTCGAGCAACTTTATTGCCCCTTGTGAACTATCACTCTCAACCAGGCCTGCGCCGTCGGCTTTGATCTCACGCGAGATATTCACCTTGTCGGTAATCAAAACGGGAAGGCCGCAGGCCATGGCTTCGGCTATCGCTACGCCGAAATTCTCCTGGTGCGAGGGCAGCATAAATACTTCTGAGGCGTAAAAAGCGCCCCACTTCAGATCTCCCGTCAACATCCCTGTCCAGGTGATCCTATCGTCAATACCTAATTTTTTACTCAAGCCTTGTAATTTTGACTGCCAGCCGATCTGGTCAGGTCCGGCTATGATCAAGTGTAAAGAAGGGTGTTCCTTTGATATTTTAGCAAAAGATTCGACGAGCAGGTCACACCCTTTTTTGGGGTGGATACGGCTCAGGAACAGGATCGACCTCTTATCGCGTAATCGAGGAAATCTCCGGAAAAATATCTCCTTTTTATTATCCTTATCTTCAGGCGGTGAAGTCGTCCCGTAATAGCAAATGACTTCTTCTTTGCACTTGTATAACCAGAATGATCGACGCGCCAGAACTCGTTCCTGTTCACAGCAATAGAAAACTGCCCGGGCATCACGCAAGACCTTATACTCCGCCCAGGGCCAGTAAAACCACTTTTTTAAATGCTTCAAGGGATATTCACGTTTAAACCAGGGATCAAGCATGCCGTGGACACATACAAAATAGGGTGTTTTACTTTTACGTAAAACGCTCCATCCTCCAAAGCTGGAATACTGCCAGATACCGTGGATGATGACGGCATCATACTCTTCAGCATGTATCCGCAGCCAAGGTATAAATCTGGGAGTATAGCCGTAATTAAAGAATGCCGGTCCCAGCGCAAACCTCTTACCTTTAGCCCTTGTGACCCACGGCGCATTCGGGGCATCAAGCGACACTATTGCCGATTGATGCCCGGTTTCAGAAAGGACCGATTCGATCTGTAAGGCTGCCTCGATTGGCCCGCCGCCTACCGGGTCGACTGAACGTATTACTTGGAGTAGTCTCATATTTCGGTTTTCGGTTTACGGTTTACGGTTTACGGTTTTCGGTGCATGATTAATTTTTCGTATAAATTTATATATTGGGTAACCATATTCTCTGTTGAAAATCGTTTGACATTCACAAAACCGGTTTCCCGCATAGTCGCCATTTTTTCTTTGCTTCTTAGACTTTCAACGATCGCGCGGGCGGCTTCTTGCGGCTTAGCCGGATCTATATACACTGCCGCGTCGCCGCCCACCTCTGTCATAGGAGGACGATCCGTAGTAAAAACCGGGCAACCGCATGCCTGCGCCTCGATTATAGGCCACCCGAATCCCTCGGATAGAGACGGATATAATAAACCTTTTGCAGTCGAGTAAAGTGCGCGCATCCCTTCGCTTTCAAGAAAAGGGATGGCAAAAACCCGATCTTCAAGGTGTTGTCTTTTTATAAAGCTGCGCATTTCTTTCGACAGATCATCGCCCACAAACACCATATTGAATTCAGAAGTTTCATCAAATTTTATGCTATTATTAAAAATATGCAGCGCGCCAAGGCGATTCTTATACCAAGCATCTTTTCCGATATGCAAGAAAAAAGGCCTTGCTGTGTCTATCCTGATATGCGCTATATTCGTTTTAGCCTCTTCTAGTCCCATGGCTGAATAAGAATAGTTGAACCCATAAGATATCACTGAAACATTTTCTGAGTCCAATTTAGTCAATCTCAAGATATCATCTTTCGTAGATCCGGATATGCATACGATATGTCTTGCGATTTTAAGGCCGCTGAGTATCATTTTTTGAAGCCGGCGCCCTGTCCACTTCGTAGGATTTTCTCGAATCTCTCCCAGCGCGGAACGTATAGCCAGCAAGTCATGGCAAGTAATAAGATAAGGTATATCCTTTAGATATTTGGCATAAAAAGCATTTGAGTGATCGCAGATATGCGCTATCTCCGCCCTGGGCAGCGCTCCGCGAAGCCTGGATGGAAATAAAATAAATTTATCGATGTAGCCTAACCATTTGCCTATTCCTTTATACGACGGCATTAATCTGCCGAAAAAGGGCTCCGGCCTGATTACCGACACATCATGGCCGCGTTGCCTGAGAGCGCTTTCCATGATAGTTGAAAAACGCTGCATGCTTACCTGGCCGTCATTGACATAGTTGCCTATAAGCAATATCTTCATTTAACGCACCTCGATCCGTATAAAGCTACGTCTTAAAATCACTTAAATATTTTTAAATAGATCCTTATTTTCCTTCACCCAGGATATCAGCTTTCTTATCCCATTATATTTGCCGGTCTCCGGGCTCCAGCCTAATATCTTTTTGGCTTTGGAAACGTTGCTGATATATACTTTCTGGTCGCCCGGTCTCCACGAACCATACTCAATAGGTATGTTCTTATTTAAGTTTTCTTTTAAAAAAGCAACGAGCTCTAAAAGGGAAATCTCATTCTCCGATCCGCCTCCGATGTTAAAAATGCCCCCTTTTATCTTATCTATATTTTCATAGGCCGAATGGAAAAGATCTACCAAATCGTCTATATAAAGAATATCTCTCACCTGCTTACCGTCTCCGAAGATAGTCATCTTCTTTCCTGAAATAGCCGCTATTATGAACCAGGCGACCCAACCCTGGTCCTCAACCCCAAATTGCCTGGGCCCGTATATACAGGATTGTCTCATAACTACGGTTTTTAATCCGTATATCCTCGCGTAATCGTGCACGTATTGCTCCGCACAGCCCTTAGAACATCCGTAAGGAGAGTGAAAATCTAAAGGCCTGCTTTCCCCTATCCCTCTCTTCATACCCTTCCATGTATATTTTCCATTTTCCTCTACAACCACCAGGTCTTCCATATTACCATAGACCTTGTTAGTCGAACCATAAATTATTGCGGGGCTTATTTTAGCTGATCTTACAGCCTCAAGAATATTCAATGTACCTAATGCGTTAATCTCAAAATCTTTGCGGGGATCATCCACAGAATCGGTAACGGCTACCTGGCCGGCCATATGGAATATTACTTTACTATCTCTATTCTTTTCGATCGCTCGCTGTACGGCTTTGAAATCCGTAATGTCTTGTTTTATAAAATCGATCGCGCCTAAAGACCGAAGCCATTTCAGGTTCTTTTCTGATCCCTTTCTCGAAAGATCATCGACGATGGACACCTCATCACCTTTCCGCATATAAAAACTGGCTACATTTGAACCGATAAACCCGCATCCTCCCGTTATTAATACTTTCATTTTATTTACCTCTTCCTATGCCCATATTTCCTGCTCCTTGCTTCCCAGTTTATTAGCCGCAACGCAAAAACCTATGAACAGCCATGCATACCCCATTTCTGTCCCGTAATTAGTTGTAGCCCAGGCCAACATAACGCTGCCTATAAATGAAAATAACAATATAGGTAATGGATTGCTGGAGATATGCGTAGCCTTTAACGCTCCCACAAAAATCCACCATACCAATAATATCCTGAATGTGATATATATAAGCCCGAATATGGGGCCTGTTTCGACAATAATGCGTGACCACTCATCTTCTACGCCCGCTTCTATTCGAACGCCGGTTGCCAGCGCGGCACCGCCGCTGGTATGAGAACCGATCCCAACGCCTAAAGTAGGGGTTCTTGAAATATAATCCGCAAATTGAAAAAGCATTCGTCCGATTCGGATGAATATAGAGCCTTCGGTCGCTTCCGCCCCCCGATGTCGATCTAAGGTAATTTCCGCAACAGTGGCAAAGAACCATACAAAACAAAATATCCCTATAATTATCAAGGCGATCGGCAGCATTATGGCTCGGGCGCTTATCTTCTGTCTGCGTACAACAAAAGCGCTGAAAGCTGCCGCCAGAGAAGCGAGCGCAGTTAAGATATACGGCAACCTGGTGCCGGATACAGCAAGATTGGCAATTGCGGCCAGGCTTGCAAGCCACAATACTTTTATGCCGCATGGACGATCTTTCTTCGGTAAAATCCACGCTGTAAAAAGAAAAGCCACGACGCTGCCGATAAACAACTGCTGTCCGTGAAAAAAAGTAAATGTGCCTGTGGGCCGCACTACAGTACCGCCGCGCATACCGGTTATTGTATAAATTATATCTGACTCGGCAGTTTGATTAATAAAGGATGTCGGAGGTGAAATATGCTGCGCGTACACCAGTGCCCCCATGGGGATGGCAATAAACAGCGTCTGCCTGACTAGACGCTTCAAGTCTTCTCCGCTAAAATTTTCCCCGATAATAAAAGCTAATGGAAAATAAAAAAAGTACATACGCCAGCCGTATATAAGAGTTACGATGCCTACGCGTGTAGTGATACTCTGCAAAAGCGCAAAAAGTAAAAAAACAACAGTCATTGAAAATCCATAAGTGTAAATCGGCATTTTTTTGGGGAAAAGTCGGTTTGAAAACGCGAGCCAGTATACCAAGATCACAAACGGGTCCCTGATAAAGAAAATGTATCTATGGTACTGCGGAAACATCCATTTGCGGAAGGCCCCTTCGACAATAAGAAGCCAATATATGACAAAGACGAGATTTACGATCAAACGGCGCGCCTGTTCACGATTAGTAAATAATCCTGTTGCCATATACTCACCTTTTCTTTAACTCATGCATCATGCGGCGCTTCCAATGCCCTGATAATCCCACTTAAATCAGCTTCATAATCCCATTTTTGGATCACCTCAAAAGACTTGCTCCCCATCGCCCTTCTGAGGTCGGGATCATTCATAGATCTATCAAGATACTGCGCCAATTCTTCAACATCGCCTGTCTTAAAGACAAACCCGTTCTCACCTTGCCTTACGAGGTCTCTGCCGCAGCCTACAAGGTCTGAAACTACGATCGGAAGGCGGAAGCACATTGCCTCATTTACCACCAATCCCCATGATTCGCCCATAGTCGAAGGCAAGACTAATACATCTGATGCAACATAATATTTACCGATTTCTCTTTGATTAATAAATCCCGCGAAAAAAACATTTTCAAGATTGTTTTTTTCTACATAATCCCCAAGGTCTTCTTTTAATTCACCGTCTCCGACAAAAATGAGCGTCTTGTCTTTAGCGGATAATTTTTCGTACGCCATCAATAGATCTTTTGGCCGCTTTTTAGGGATCAACTTACCGACAAACAAAATAACTATTTTTTCAGGAGGAATACCCAACTCTTTTCTAATATCGTTTTTCTTACCTATTAGTCTACTATATTCGCCAAAAAACTTTTTATTATCAACAGCATAGGGCATTGAATACATTCTTCCCTCTTCCGCCCCATAGAATTTGTAAAATTCTCTATTTTCACTGCCAATAGCGAGAAACACTTTAATAAACTTAAACAGCGCTCTTAATGCAATTTTTTTAATTAAAATCTTCCATTTAGGCTTCAAAAATTCATGACATAATGGTGAGTCAGATCTAATAAATATAGGGGTTTTCTTCAAGCGGGCGATAATAAACGCTAATCGATGCGTAAAATAATGCCATCCATGAACTATAATCGCATCATACGCACCGTCCCGCACCTCTTCTACTATGCCTATATTGACTAACCCGAACGGCAAGTTAAACACAGTCGGTTTCGGAGAATAATTCTTCAGGAATTTATATTTATATCCTTCCAGTAGAGGAATATCCCACTTAATTCTTTTTTGAAACTCAATATCTTCCATTTCTTCCGTTCCTTCCTTAGAGCAATACATCACCGTAAGGTCTATTCCGGGATAATCGGCCATCTCCTTGAAAAGCTGTGAATTGTATTGTATCGGATGACTGATAAGAAAAGCGATCCTATGTTTTTTTATTGGCGCTCTTTCCACTGGAACTCCTCCACATCTTCCATCCTTCCCAGCGGCCCTTCAACGACGCGGGGAACCTTAACCAAAATTCTTTCTTCCTTCTTATCAGGAAATCCCGTAAGAAAAGAATAAATCCCGGTGTGCCCCTATTGCCGATAAGCAAAACCCATAATACATATATTATTCTTTTTATCGGAGAAAGGTGTTCCAATAAGATAAGTGTTTCATTAAAAGCCATGTTCTCTGTTGCATTAGCATCAAATATTCCGCGCTGGTCATTACCATAGCGCTTAGCATAATAATGATCCACTGCCACCTTCGGGTCATAAATAATCTTCCATCCTTTACGTTTAACAGCCAGGCAGACAGCCAGGTCATTTCGGGGTTGAGCACCTTTCCCGCGCAGCCGGTCATCGAAGCGAATGCCGATGAGAGCTTCTTTTCTAAAACTCATGTTCGCGCCTTTAAGATGGTCTACAACCCTTTCTTTACCGCTGCCCAGATGGTGATTGCTGATCAATAGACCAAACCAGAAAAGCCTGCCTACCATGAAATCCACGCCCCCTAACAATCTACCATCTACATAACACCAATCGCGTCCGCCCAGGCCTCCGATTTGAGGATCGGCATTAAAGTGCTTTTCGATGATTTTGAGCCAGTCTGGATGAGGCATTACATCATCATCAGTAAAGCTAACGATATCGCCGTTTGCATTACTTAAGCCGGCATTTAAGGCGGCCACTTGGCCGGGTTTCTTCACTTTTAACACCTGCATATTGGGATAATCGACTTTAATATTTTCTAAAAAGGAATGTGTAGCATTATCCGTATCACGCGCTATTACCAATATCTCATCAGCCTCTCGCATTTGCTTCTTTAGGGCCTCAAGACAGCGTTCAAGCATCTTCGGTCTTTGATAAGTAGGTATTATAACGCTAATGGTCATGTTTTAAGCCAATAAATCTTTATAAATCTCGATGTGCTTCTGGGCTATAAGCGGCCATGCTAGATTTTCTTCGGCGAAGATACGGCATTTTTTTCCTATTTCGCTGCGCCATGCCGGTCTGTCTAGATACTTTTCAATAAGTTGTATCATTGCCTCGTCATCATCGTTCGCAATGACGGGATATATAGAACCGCCGCCGTAATCCCTTATGCCCCCAACGTCAGTGGTAACTACGGGTAACCCGCAGGCTAAAGCTTCAATTATTGCATTATTTGCCGAAACCTCATTCATCGGCATAAGTAAAAGATAATTCGCATTATAGAGACGCCTGAGCTCTTCATCGGAGATATCGTGGTGCCACACCACGCAAGGAAGGTCGATCAATTGTTCCAAATTGTCTATCTGAATCCTTTCTTTTCGCAGCAATAAATCAAACTTCAATTCGGGACGGCGTTTTGCCAGTTGTGTAATCACGCGATATACCATCGCAGTATTTCTGCCGTTCTGGCCGGTGAACATGATGCGCTTTGGCTCCGCATACTCTCCTTCGGCAGGGCGAAAAAATTCAGTATCTACACCGTGATGAATAAATTTTACCCGATTCTGCCCAATGTAAGATTCGTAAAAATCCAAATCGCACTGAGATAAAACTATAGCGCATGAAAGCCTCTTCAGATTTTCTAACATCCGGGGAGGAAGTTTGCGAGGAGGCGGATAATGAATTGTTCCTATAATGTTTTTAGGTGCCTTTTTCCAACGTTCCCACAAATAGTGATGATTGTCGAAATGTAAAATATGAAATAAGCTATCTTTTTCTTCTAGCTTCCGGAGAAAACGCAGAAACCTAAACTCTGCTGCCGCAAAAACTGAATCGCGTCGCCACCACCATCCATGAGAAATAGAAAAAGCCCTGCCAATAAAACGCTGTAACAATCCGAATTCAACACTAACGACCTTTGCATGGGGATTAAGCTTCTGAATGTACCGCGTTAATAAATTATAACTTGTATATTTGCCTAACCACGGCCATTTGTCACATAAATAGTGAATATTCATTTAAGCCAGCTCTATCATTTTTCAAGCCTAATATAATCTATTTGCCGTAAAACTGCTTCTTTTACAGACATCGGGGAAATCTTTTCCATTGAGCCATGAGGGCAAATTGAAGCATAGAAACAACCACAATATTCAGGCGGTTCCACAATCTCTCCGAGACCATATAGCTCAAATTCATTCCTATTAAATATGTTATTCATTAAGACTATTCTTTTGCTAAGGCCTATCGCTACATGCAATGCAAAAGTCACCTGGGTTACTATAACGTCACATTGATTTACTAAATCGATAAATTCTGCAAAAGGGAAATGTCCCGGATAACACCCGCCTGCCGAGTCAGCCAGGCGTTCATTTTTACTATGCTCTCCGGGTCCGCCAAGCCAGACTACTCCTGATCCTTCTCTTTTTAACTCCTGAGTAAGTATCTTCCAATAATCGTCAGGCCAAAGACGAGTCGGCCACCTTGAACCCACACCCGTATTTAGACCCACTACAGGTGACGGTTCCCGCAAATTCCATTCTCTAGCGGAATTCTTCTGCAAAATATAACGCTCACCGGAAAAAACATATCCGCATATCCGAAAAATTTCTTCTTGATAGCTCTTTGTGTTGGCTCTGCCGACGTCATCCCATAAACCTGTAAGAAACGCATGTTTGGCAATATTATTAAAAGGCCTGCAATGCCCGTATTTGTCCATTCCGAACCCAAATTTCCTTTTCGCTCTCACAGATTCTGCTAATGATATAGCTGCCGGCTCTTTATCTAAATTGATAACAATATCATAATATATATTTTTCAGCCACGAGAACGTCTGTTCATTAATTCTAAGTTTGAGATCAACGTCTGATGGTACGAGCTCCGGAAAATCTGTCACCCACATAATAAATGACTGCGGCATTTCAGCCTTAAGTCTCCTAACCAGAGGCGTAGTCCGAATAACATCTCCTGCCGCCGCGAGTTTAATAATAAGAATCCTTTCGGACACAGGATCATAGAATTTACAGTCTTGGCAATGTGTCCCAGTTTGCTTATGAGGCTCACAAGGCATATCTCCTCTATAATAACGGCAATTGATGTTCTCCTTCATTTTATATTGGGTCTTTGCCATTTTTTCTCCTGTAGTTCTAAATAGCACATGATAAACGGTTAAAAATATGCGATTATTTCGCAATCCCCCACAATTTCAAGACATGTCCTAATCGCGCCCAAATAGAACATTTTAGAACAAAGCGATCCGGATTATCTGTCGGCAAGAGCAGAGTCGATAATTCTCGCGGTGATAATACTATATTGAGCAACGTGGTGACACCTTTCCAAAATCGCCATATAAAAAAAGGAGTATCTTGGACCAGGTTAATTACAGCATCAGAGACACCTTGCCCGAAGGATTTCCGCAGAAACCACTTTTTACTTAACCTAAGAGGTAAAACGTGATGCCTTATAGCAATTTCGGGATGATAGAAACATCGGTAACCTTTTTCGTTCAGCCTATTCTGTAATTGAATCTCTTCTGCACATAAAAGATTTCCGCCTTTCCTGCCAAGATCTACCGAGAACCCTCCCATGCTCTCTAAAAGTCCCCTCGGAAACGCGCAATTACCTCCTGGTATCCATTGGTCTTTATTTATAAAGATGGGCGTCTGTGACCAGTTGACTTTTCCCAAGGCGGGTAACAACTTATCAGATATCCAATTCGGCCTCGGTGTTTCCCAGATAAGCTCAATCCTTCCCCCTGCACATCCCGGTTTCGGCTTTACGTTTTCAAAGACCTCCAGGATTTTCTCAAGCCATTGCGGAAATGCCATTGCATCATCATCTAAATAGGCGATATATTCACCTCTGGCATTAATCCAACCGGTGTTACGCGCCTGAGATAATCCAAGAGTCGGGTCGTAAATATATCGCAAGTTTTGTATATTAGATAATCGTTTAATCACTCTTTTAGTATCGTCGGAAGAACCATTGTCTACTACGATAATTTCATATTGCTCATTCGGCAAAGTCTGTTCAACAAGGCTTTGAACCGCCTTACGTAAATACCTTTGGCGATTGTAGGTACAGATAATGGAAGAGATCCGTATGCTCATAATATTAACGACCCGTACTGAAAAATACTTTTAAGTGGTGCGCAAACTCCTCCATACCCCAGTCACCTACGGGATAGCGCGGAAGCCGAAAAACATCCGATTTTTGGGTAATATACGCATAATCTGTGGAACATGCTAGTTTATAACCGGCCTCCTTCACCAAATTTATTGTTTTGTCTCCCATATCACTATTGCTACCATATGGATAAGCAAAACTATTGACAGGTCTATTCAGTATTACTTGCAGATGTCGCTTACTGTTAAAAATCTCATTATGCTGAACATCATCAGACTGGCATGACATCGAGAGATGATTAATACCATGAGAACCGACCTCGAGTAGATTATCGTCGCTTAATCTTTTTATTTCGTCAACAGTTAGAACACGGTAAGCTGAACGACCTTTCTCGGAAAGACCAGCCCATTTCTCAAGGTCAGATATAACTTTAAGGCGGGCGGCTTCATCTAAATAACGAATTATTTCGTGGAGCTCTTTATAAACTTTATGCCGAGAGCTCGGATAAAATTGCTGTTTTATATTCCAGGGCTTGTTTACCTTATTATCCGCATTACACATTTCCAGGTCATCCATCTTCCAAGAATAGATTTTGCCATTCACGCTCATTTTCAAAGAACCGGGTAATTTTTCAGGCAATAGAAATATACGTTCTAAGTCATCCCACCAGAATTCACGTTGTGTGCCGATATAACCTGTTGGTATAAAAACTGTTGCGGGAACTTCGTATTGCCCTAAAAGAGGTTTGCTATTTAAGAAAACATCCGCATAGCCGTCATCAAAAGTAATAACAACCGTACGTCTCGGCAATCGTTTTTTTTTCAGTGCCTGAGCGAGGTCATTTAGGCTTATGATCTGATAATGAGTGCGCAAATGATCTAACTGTTCTGCGAAATGTTTGGGTGTGATGCAAAGCGATAAAGGGTCTGAAGGCGCTTCAAATATCCTATGATATAGAAGAATAACCACTCTGCATTGAAGGAAAGAGAGCGCATATTTCGTAAAAATTTTTAATCGTCTCATATAAAAAAAGTAAAAAATGTTTATTGACATCTTTTCAAAAATACTAAATATAAAAGACCCGATTTTTTACCGACCCTGCTATCCGGCCCACTTCCCAACCCGTAAATGCAATAAAATCGAGATATTCTTCCATTTTTTCTCCTGGCATGCTTCCTTTATCATGAAAGAAAAATAGAATCATTTTCATTAATCCATAGGCTATTCGTCGAAGGACCCAGACAGTCTGCCTCAGTGTTCTCTTTGGCATCTTCTCCGGATATTTTTTATATAACGAAATATAACCTATACCCCATTTTACACATTGATTAAACATCGATAACACTGTTGACCTATGCTTATGAAATATGACTGCATCAGGGCAAAATTTAATATTGTATTTAGTTTCGAGCTGCATCCTCCAGCTATAATCGGCATCCCCGCCGGATATCCATTTCTCTTCAAAAAAGCCTATTTTAGCGAATACGCCTCTGGCATAGAAGGCATTTGCGGTTTTAGCATAAGGGAGCGGCATGTCCGGCGGATTTTCTTCCTGCGAAATTATTTTTCTCTTGCACAGATATCTGCCTACATACCCTTGGGGTTCATGACATTCAATCCCTCCCGCTACGCAACCGATATTAGCGCCTCTAAACCCTTCTATCCCATTCCTAAGCCAGTCCGGCGATGCCACGCAGTCAGAGTCCGTAAAAGCGAGGATATCGCCTTTTGCGCATTTCATTCCCGCATTCCGTGAGGCATAAGCGCTTTGGGTTTTCTCCTCCTTAATATAACGAATCGGATATTTCCGGACTATTTCAGCTGTTTTATCCCTTGAGTTATTGTCTACGATGATTATTTCGTACTTATCCTTAGGATATCCTTGATGCACGAGAGACTCTATGCATTTGCTTATTGTCTTCTCTCCATTGTAAACAGGTATTATAACTGAGATAAACGTATTCATACCTTAAGGTCGTTCTCAACAGGTTTTTTGGAAATCGACCGCCTCAAAAGAACTTTTGCTCATTCCAATATTTACAAAACTTACCTTTTTTCTTCAGAAGTTCATCTAAGGAGCCCTGCTCCATCAGCCTGCCATTTTCTATAATGACGATCTTATCCGAGTTTTTTATAGTAGAAAGTCTGTGTGCAATAACAATTGCTGTCCTATTTTTCACGGCCTCTTTAATAGCCTCCTGTATTAACCTTTCGGTTATTGAGTCCAGAGAACTTGTTGCTTCGTCTAAGATTAAGATTTCAGACCCCTTAAGTAAAGCCCTGGCAATCGCCACCCTCTGTTTTTCCCCGCCCGATAATTTGACGCCCCTGTCACCTATAAGCGTATTAAATCCATCGGGCAATCTCTCGATAAATTCGTGTAATCTCGCCTTTTTTGCTACATCTAGGAGCATTTTATCATCGACTTTCCCGATCCCGTATGTAATATTTGCTCTTATCGTGTCGTTAAACATCAATGTCTCCTGGCTCACGAGCGCCATATGAGCCCTTAGCGATTTAATGGTAAATTCTCTTATATCTACACCGTCTATCATGACCGAGGATGGCGGACAATCATAAAAACGCAAAAGAAGGTGAACGAGTGTTGTCTTGCCGGCACCGCTTGGTCCTACTATCGCAGTTACCTTTCCTTTTTCAATGGAAAATGTAAGGTCATTTAACACCTGTAATTCCGGGATGTAAGAATAATTGAGGTTATTTATCTCGATTTTGTCTTTTATGCTGGCTAATTCCCTCTTTCCATCGAGTACAAAATACTTCTTCCTATCATCAAATATTTTTAATATATCATTTAACGGCCCTCTTGTCCTTGCCAGCATACCCCATTCCGACGTCAGATTACTAAAAGCGGCTGCACTCCTTCTTAGGAGGTAAAAATATACCAGGAAGCCTGCTATTTCGCCCGATCTGTTCTTGATAATCAAGAAGGCCATGGCAGTTATCAATAACAGAATTATCATCAGTAATATGATTTCCTGCAGAGGTTCTATTAACCGCACTTTTTTGTCCATGCTGAATTCAAATGCTTCTACCTGGTCACTTGTATGATCAAATTTTTCCATTTCATTTTTTTCAGTTGTCGCCAACTTAATGAGAGAAACGCATGAAAAGATATTATATGCCATGCCGCTGAGCTTGCTTTTGTACTCTGCAAAATCTCTCGATGTCCTCTTAATCTTTTTAACAAGCCACTTCAAGGAATAATACAAAATGGGTGGGGCGATTAAAACAAAAATTGTCAGCCGCCAAGAAATGATGCACATTATTATGAAATAAACTGCAGCCACCATGGACCATTTAATCATCATATGTATTATCTCAATGCGTCTTGCCGCCAAGTCTGTAAAATAAATGAGCGTGTTGATTAAATGTCCTTGACTATTCCTGTCAAAAAATAGTTTTCCAAAACTGAGATAACGGCGCATTAGGAGTTTTCTCACATTACTGTTAAATTTTCTGCGCTGAAAATCAATGGATAGCAAAGAAAAATAACTCAACGCATTTTTCATAACTGCTGTCGAAAAAATAATCATAAGAAGGAATATGAATATGGACGAATTCGGCGTGATAAACAGCCGGGGGAATCGCATTATAATACCCTTAAAAAACGGCATTTCTCTTACAAATGCAAAATCCATCTCTATGATGCCCTTTGCTATTGGGATCAGAAGCCCTATGGTCAAACCTTCAAAAAATGCCGCAATCAGAGACAATAGGCCCGGCAAAAGCAGGCGACTAGAGGACATATTTGCGTCTTGAAGAAGTTCTTTTTGCCGGTTGATCGGCTGAATCCATTTTGAATAGAAAGGTATTTTTTTCGTGCCTGATTTATGCATCGTACATACTCCGGATTTTGATAGGGCTTAATTTCACTATATTTATAGGAAACTAATTTACTTGTTTAATCACCTTATTCTCATATGCAATTAAGTATACTCGATAAACGTAATCTTGACAAGGGGAGGACAATTTTCGCCCTAATCTTGAGTTTTGCTATATTCCTTCGAGTCCTAAGCTAAGTTGCCATAAAAGGAAAGAGCTCTCCGGTTTAAAAATTGAAGGACCTGTCATAGAGTGGTCCCCTACAAGGAACGAACTATTTCTCTATCCTGGCAACTCTGGGTTTTCTTTGTCTCCATCAATTCGTGTGTTGGCACATATTTACAAATACTTATTTCCCGGAATGATTTTTGTTCTAAGATCAATTAGCACATGTAAGTTTTCATAGGGCATAATTGGCAATAGTCTACTTTGTAATTATTGAAATATTCGTTTCGAAATTTACTCCACTTTTCCCCATTCCAAATATCAGGTAAAGTTTTCTTAAAAAGGTTGCCTAGAATGGGTCTGTGGGAATACTCGGTCATAGTGCAGGGACAGACATCGCCATTCGCATAAATAAGTGTAAAGCTACTCGGTATTGTGCAAGGCTGAGGTTTTTTATATTTTGGTTGATAAATTCCTCTGGCAAAATCAGAAAGCGAAGCTTTTTCTTCTCTATAGAATTCATTTAAATTTCTTTTGGCACCTTTGCCAAGATTCTTATCTAATGACTGCTCGCAAAACTGTATTGCTTTTGGCACAACATTATGCTTAAAATAGCGAATTTCTTTTTCATTAAGTAAGTTCTTTCTTTCAAAATCCCCTTCCAAATACGATATGGCCATTGCTAATGATCCTAAGTCATAATGAAGTTTGATTAATTCAGCGAAGTACTTATAATTATCCCTGCAAAGGATAGTTTGTGTCTTCAAAATAAAATCAGGGTATTGTGACCTTAATTTAGAAAAAATACGTACGGCTTGAGTTGCCTTTTCCCAGAGGCCTTCTTTACGCCGTATTGAATCATGGATCTTAGCTGTATGGCCGTATAGTGAAACATGTACTTGATCAAGCCCGGCTGCAAGCAGTCTTTTAGCGTAATCTTCCGTTATCAAACTACCGTTAGCATTAAGAGACACAAAAAATCCATAAGTTTTCGCGACTTCAATAAGCTCAATAAGGTGTTTATAAAGAGTCGGTTCGCCACCACTGATATGACATTTTTCACAGCCCAGTTCTCTTGCGTCTGCCAAGATTTTACTCCATTGCTCAAGAGACAATATCTTTTGCTTGATTAACTCTCTATACAATGCTCTTCTGTAAACACATCCTATGCAACTTGCATTGCAAATAAGCTATGGTTTAATTACCATCTTATATAGTTTCATGCCCCATCCCGATTGCTTTCATATTTGCTACTGTATGCCTCTAAAAAAATTTGAGTTTAACGCCACAAACTTCTTTCGTAGGCCCGGTTAATATTTTGACCGTGCCAATCCTTAATAATCCTGGTTTCAGAAACTTTTTTGAAAAAGACTGTTTTTCCGATTTTCTTAATGAGTTTCCACTCTAATACAAATTCCTCTCATTTTATGAAGTACTACATCTGTTGAGATCTGTCCAGCCCAGTCCATTGAATAATAATTAATGCGAATCGACGCTCCTTTCAGTCCTTGTAATCTCTCCTTCCAAAATTTAACAAAAGCTTTTTTTTCTGCCTTATTGCGCCTGGTTACAATCATCCCTATTGGAATCTTTGAGTGGACATATCTCACAACTATAATTGCACCGATTTGTCAATTCAATGGCTATCGTATCAGGCTCAGGAGGCGTGCTGTCTAATCTCTTGTTTGGGAATTTTCGTCTTTTCATAATACGTCTTAATAAGGTTTTCATATCTAACTTTTTATGACGCTTTAGCCATAATTAGTGTACTCGACAAATGTAATTTTGCCAAGTCGTTTACTGTTTTTAAGTCGGAAAAATCAAGAAAGAGATAAAAACCCTATTGTCAAGCGCTGAATAACTCTGTGCCATCGGATCCTCCAGCTCGACTATCGCCCAATGCCATAACCTATTTAATATTATAGGGTTAAGGGACACCGTGGCAAGCTGTATTACCCAGAGCCGAGAGGCTTCTATGTGGTATCTATTTGTCCAGTATTTTTTGCACTTCATCTCTGATTTTGACACTGTCGTGCCTGACAAGTTCCGTCTCATGGCTGACGTCTGCCATGATGACTTTCGCCTTAGTCATGCTCTGAATCTTGTCGATTTTTTCAAAAGAAACCGGATGCTGATATTTCTTGGCATAGTGACGTATAGCACGACCCGAACACTTTGTATTCGATATAATGATATAATCGAGATAGTCGCCGCCCATATATTTGATAATTTCTCTGACATGATCAGAAGTAGAATAGCCTGCTGTTTCGCCGGGCTTTGTCATCAGATTACATATATAAACTTTCTTGGCTTTCGTTCGACAGATGGCTTTGTGAAGATTTTTTACCAATAAGTTTGTAGCGAGGCTTGTAAAAAGATCTCCTGGCCCGATTGTGACAAGATCAGAATTTACGATAGCGGAAAAAGCGTCAATATTACATTCCGCTTGGGGTTCGTGCCATATTTTACGGATATGCAACCCAGGGTCTCTCCCTTCGCATAAATCAATTTTACTCTCGCCCTTTACAACTGCCCCGCCCTCAAAACGAGCACATAAGGTCGCCTGCATATTTGTAACCGGGGTCACTATTCCTTGGATATTGAGGATATCGCTCAGTGTTTTTACGCCTTCTGAAAATGACCCCTTGATCTCGGTTAAAGCCGCAAGAAAGAGGTTGCCGAAACTATGCCCTGCGACACCGTCTCCTCTGCAAAACCTGTACTGCATCACTTCATTCATGATTTCCGGCACATTTGAAAGCGCTACTAAACTTCTTCTGATATCCCCGGGAGGGAGAATGCCGAACGAAGTCCTCAGCCTGCCGGAAGAACCTCCCTCATCAGTCATGCTTACTATAGAGGTCAAGAAAATATTTGGAAGGTCTTTGAGCCCGGACAATAGATGAAAAAGTCCCGTTCCTCCGCCTATGCAGCTAATCCGTGTCTTTTTCTGCACAATGGTGTTCAAATGGGCCAAGAATTCACGGTAACTATATGGTCTTGCTATGTAATCCGACGCTCCAAGCCTTTTGGCCTCTAATACAGCTGACGGCGATGTACGGGACGACACGATGATAAAATCTTTTTTTGATTCATATATAGCTTTTATCGTCCTGAGGCACAGGTCTCTGTCTTTTGATCTATATGTGTCATCGTCAAATATGACGGAGCTGATATCCTTGTGCTTACAGACACTTTTTACAATCTCAGCGTTTTTTCCATCCACTATACGTATCCCCATAGAAGATGCCATGGTGCGAACATTGCTAACAAAACTTCTATTGCCTACCACTAAAATCGCCTTGCCCACTTTTGTTCTCCCTCAGTTATTACGCAGTCCTCTGTCAAAACCAAAACATCCCTGCTTTTACAGTGTTTTTATAAGTATATATGATATTATAATAAAAATCAATGCAGGGTATATTGTATATTAAACTTGAATGAAAAACAGGCCTATGATATAATCTTAACATCGGGGTGTAAAATAGCGCGGAGCAACAAACTGGAGACTATGTACTATGAGCATAGAAAGGTTAATTAGCGATAGACCAAAGTTACATGCACGGCCTTGTGGTACGTTAGTCAACTGGGCAGTTTCGGATGAGGCACTGAAGTTCATTTACGAAAACTTGGAACCAGGAATAACGACCCTGGAGACAGGCGCCGGGTATACGACGATAGTCTTCGCAATCGCAGGGACAAATCATATTTCCATCACTCCCTCGAAAGACGAATGCGAAAGAATCGTGAAATACTGTTCTGAAATCAATATCGACCCGCATATAACATTCTTGAATCAGGGTTCCGATATAGCGCTTGTTGGTCCCCAATCCATTCCTTCGCATCTCGATTTTGTCTTTATCGACGGAGCTCATCGCTTCCCATTCCCCTGTATAGATTTCCACTATACGGAAAATAAGTTAAGAGTAGGCGGGATCCTTGGTGTAGATAATGTGCCGATGCCCTCGGTTCGCATTTTGTATAATTTTTTATGTGGTGAAGCTGAGTGGAAACTCATAAAGAAAATCCATGATACGGCCTTTTTCAAAAAAGTTGCCGAATCCAGGATCATCAAGGATTGGCATGGTCAAAATATTAACCGGGCCTACGAAAGGAAAACCAATAACAAAAGCTTTCTCATAAATGTATGCCGGAAAATTTATCATCTCCTCAAAAAGAAATTTAGTACAAGTTACTTTTTGTAAATTTATTTTAAGCAATAGCCCTGGTCCGCTTGAGTGATATGAACCAGTTCTCATTAAGTCACTAATCGAAAGTAAGTAAATCACGGGGTGTTGAGATAATATGTATAGCAAGAAAACAAAAGCGCTTTTAGTCAATCCCCCGCGCGGGCAAATCAAACCCACAACCATAAGTGATTATTTTTACCCTTTTAGCTTGATTTATCTTATGAATTACTCTTTAAAGGCCGGATATCATGTGGATTTATATGATTTATATATGGATCCGTACGAAGGTCTGATCGAAGTCATTAGAAATGATAAGCCTCATGTTATTGGCGTGACGAGTCAAGCCCTGAATCGCTTTGAAGCCATGGAGGTGTTAAAAAAAATTAAGACAGATTTTCCTGAGGTTTTAACTGTGCTTGGCGGCAAATTTTTTGTCGATGGGGAAGGATTTGGTGAGGAAATTCTAAAATCAGAATCTTATATTGATATGGTCGTAGTCGGAGAGGGAGAAGAAACCTTCAAGGAAATTTTAGATGCTATTGAGAATAAAACAACATTTAAGAAAATTAAAGGTTTAGTTTACAGGGATAAATTCGGCAAAATTATTGAAAATGAAAAAAGAAGATTTACTGCAAATTTGGATGAGTTTGCAATAGATTTCAATGTATTGCCTGAGAAAATTAGTAACAGATATTCTGCAATGGTAACACTGAGAAATTTCGAAGTAGATGATCTACGCGGATATGCCATGCTCATTGGGCGTGGATGTGTCGGTAAATGTATATTTTGTGAAAGAAGCACAAACCCGCTTTATAGCGTTAGAAGTGTAGAAAGTTGTTTGGAAGAAATAGAAACAGTTATAAAGAAAAATAATACGAGATATTTTTCATTTAATGACCCGTGCCTTACTAATCGACATTCTTTCGTTAAAAACCTTTGCAATGCGATTATCGAGCGAAAATTAAACATAAAGTGGTGTTGTGAAGCCCGTGTTGATACCCCGATAGAGGTCTTGGAATTAATGAGAAAGGCTGGTTGCGTATCTGTTGATTTTGGGGTTGAGAGCGGTTCCCCGAGGATTTTGAAAATAATAAAAAAAGCAATTAATATAGATATGGTAGTTAAATTTGCAGACGCTTGTAATAATCTTGGGATTAGATCAGGAGCTTTTTTTATGATTTCTCATCCGGATGAAAGAGAGGAGGATGTTGGACTTACACTAAAACTTATTCGCCGGTTATGCAAAAAACATATTCCGTGCCGGTTGGGGTTTACGATGATATTGCCAAATACGGAATTAGAAAGAATTGCGAGAGAAAGAAATATTTTACCCAAAGATTTCTCATGGTTAGATAAAGGATATAGTCATGACAATAAATTTGTTCAAGAGAAAACTATTCCGCCATATGTTGAACACCTTTCTTTGCATTATGTAGGATGGGTAATCGCTGAAGCAGATAAAATATTTCTACTAAGCATGTCGCTAATGGAATACATTAAGTGGAGAAAAGATAATTTCGGAACAAGGTCATTACTCATAAATTTGCTAGACCTATCACTAGGCCTATCCCGGCCCCTGCGCCATCGCCTCGGATTAAGAGGAACTCAGCTTTCACGCGTTTTAAGAAAAGGGCAATAGGATATAGGCTCAACGGGGAGACGCAATATGAATTTTATAGCGATATGCCTCCATTGTCTCGATATGCGCGATTTTCACAGCAATATGAGAAAGACGCCTTTTTTAGACGGATTGCGGGCTAAATCCGTCTTTATGCCGATGGGGAGGGGCCATAGCCATCATATGGGGGACTCATTGAACGCTGAAATGACAGGAATATGGACCGCAAGATTTACCGATTCTATTTTTACGGAGCGCGGCTTCAAGGCCGGCGATAAATTCTGGTTTCCCAAGACAGTGATCGAGTATCTGCAGGAAAATGATTATGATATCCTTACTTGCGTAGGAAAATGTAAGCATGATCTCGGTTCGCATGCAATAAAGTTGTTACGAGATGCGTATCTGATAGACGAGCCGGAACGGCTGCTCCAATTTAATCACCCCCGAGAGATGGATGTGGATGAATGGCTGGCGCATATTAAAGGATCCAAGAGATTTTATGCCCACATATTTTTACGGGAAACACATAGGCCCTGGACGCAGGATGAAGAGCTATGCCCTATAATCGGAAGACCGCGCACACGTGATTTTGACAGCTTAATCTTCTGCGCAAGAAGAGCGGCCCTTGAAAAACCGGATGAATTTGCGGCGCTAAGAAGGCGGGGTTTGGAGAAAGCGGACGAAAGAGTCAAAAAAATATTCGAGGCTACAAAAGATATTAAAGACGTTACGTATATCGTATATAGCAACCACGGCGAAGTATATGACCATTTTCGATATAATCTGCCTTACCTGGATACGGGCGATAATAAGATAGAAGGGACTTCGCATGGCAGTTATCCGTATGAAGTCCTCTATGCCAATATGCAAATGTGGATAATCCCCGGAGAAAGACCGAGAGTAATAAACGGCATAGGCAGATCTATCGATTTTGCGCCCACTGTTTTGGAGATAGGCGGAATAAAACCGAAATTTATGGACGGAGAAAGCATGTTGGATTATTTCTCGAAAGGTGTATTTCCCGACAGAGCGAGGTATGCGGAAAACCGCTGGACATGCATGAGTATGGTAAGGAAGGATAATTTTAAAATAATATCGACAGGGTTCCGTTCAGAAAAGGAAGAGCGCAGAAACAGATACGGTCCAGCATATCACAGATTGGCTGTATTCGACTTAAAAGCAGATCCTTACGAATATGTTAATCTGATTGATACAGCAAAAGGTAAGGAACTGCACATGTGGGCAATGGATGAGTATAAAAGGCTTAAAGATGCCGGCATACAGCGTTGTCTTAAGTATGAATTGAGTCCAAAACGTGGTGGTGGCGTCAATTAGCGAGAAAGGCGAAGATTACAAATCTAATGCCCTTTTCCATCTATTTAAAGACTCTGGCTAGGGAATGTTGACTTGTTGTCTGCGATGATATATAGTTTATCTACAAACTCTGAGGTCATAATTTATGCAGAATTACATGTCCTATGTAGTTGAGTATGGACGGCCAAATAGGCCTTCGGATGAAAGTGAATGGAAAAGATCAGACACCTACCATCTTATAGATAGATATTTAAAGGTCCAATATGAAAACAGTCTGAGGCTGGGCTGGGACGCCAAAGATATTATTTTAGTGACAAACTTCAGCTATCGTTACAAAAAAATGGAAGCGTTACAGATAGTAGAACATTCGGATTTTTGTTTGGATTTTCCAAGATTCCATGCCCTGGAAAAATTATATTCCGAAGGTGTTTTTAAGGATAAAGTCTGGCTTCATGATTTGGACTGTTTTCAGCTTATCCCTTTTGAGTTCCCGCCGCATGTTTCGCAAATAGGTATCTGCAAATATGCTGTCCTGGACTATTTGAATATAGGAAGTATGTTTTTTACGAAAGAATCTGTCCCTGTGCTGCGTTCTCTATTGCACTATTGGTCTGGAATAAGTGAGCCTTATGGCGAAAAAGCCCTCCATAGATTTATAGATAATTACCCTTCGTACAGAAAAAGCCTTGCAATACTTAATCATACATATAATCTGAACCACTTGGACGGGCAATATCATTTCCGTAAAAAATATAAGACAGCCGTAAAACCGATACTGGCGGCGCATTTCCATCCCGACGATATCGGAAATTGGAGGGTCTTTTGTGAAGGCTATATGAATAAGGGCCAGTCGGTCATCGATGGCAGGCTTCGGTCTTTATTAATAGAATACGGCTTCCGTAGATATGCCGATCCCAAGATGTTTCTGGTCCGACCACAGTCTTCCATTGAGATTACGGTCCGTTCTTTTTACCTCAGAAATGCCCTAATACATAATAAAGCCGGACTTTACGTCACTGAACAAAACGGAGAGCCCGTCCTGAAGATATGGCGCATCTGGGATAAGCGGCTTGCTCAACGGCTTAAACAAGTGTTAGAAAAAAAAGTGGCTACGCGCTTAAGGGTAGAAAGAAAAGGCTTTAATCCGTCGAGCATAAATATAGAACCCATATGAACGCATTTTCTAAAGGCGTTCTATATCTTCAGTCTTGACCCACCCCTGCCTTCCGTCGCCGCGCCTCACCTTTACCCAGCCTTCCCTTGAAGTGATTATAGCAATATGTTCGCCTTCGTACAAGATGAAAAATGTGGTTACGGCATCAAATGGTTCGAATTTGGCGTCAGAATATTCGGCTATAACGACGGCTTCTTTTTGAACGAGCACCTTGTCATACTGCGCGATAAATATAGACGTGAAAAAGATTAAAATAACTAATATGGCGGCGCTTGAGTAGATCAGTATCTTTCTTGCGTTTTCTAATAGTATAAGAGAGATGATCAAACCGCAAAGTACAAAATATAGGATCGCGCATAGTAGAGTGATCCCGTCCAGGGAAAAAAAGCCGGCTAATTTAAAAAAGACGCGCGCGGGCCGTTTGCGTTCAGGCTGTATGGCGCCGCCCTTGATAAGAGACTGCGCATAACCTAAATTTGCTTTCAGGTCCGTGTCATTTGGCATCAGTCTTCCGGCGCGCAGATAATTTAATATCGCCTTCCCCAAAGACCCGGCCTTGAAATAAGCGTTACCCAGATTATAATAAAGCGGCCCGCTTTCAAATCCCAGGCTCAACGCCTCCTCATAGTCGGAGATCGCCCCTTCGTAGTCCTCCTCACCATAACTCGCATTTCCCTGAAAAAACAATGACCCGGCCCTGGCTGCTTCTTCAGATCGAGCCTGGCCGGCAAATGTTAGCAATACTGCCAAAATAAATATTATTATACGCATTTTCACTGTTTTACCCTCTCGAGCCTATCTATTATTTCTTCGAGTAATTTATATGTTCTCGCCATCTGCTCCTTAGTTATGCTGGACGGCGCGTAACGGGCCGTGTCACAGCTTGAAAAACATTCGGTTATACTATTAAGGATATCTTTATCGATATTACGCGGCCTCAATACATCTTCGACTACATTTTCAGTGATCCCGGCGCTTGGCAAATGAAATTTATCTCCCAGGTATTCCTGCAATGTCTTAAAGGAGGCTGCAAAAAATCCGTCTTTTTCTTCAACTTCAAGCATCTTATGGACGTAGAAAAGATTCTTTCTTGCCTTGCGCGGAGCACACAGTCTTCTTGCATAGCCAATATCTGTCTCAAGGCGCTCTTTTCTTCTTTGTAGGATCAATATTGATATCACGGCTAATAGAGGTAGAACTTGAATTGCAATAAACAGTTTATTTTTGTACAAGTAAGTACCCCTCTGCTTTAATTTGCCCGGCGCCTCTTTTATAAATATTATGTCTCTTCCCAAAACTTCTCTCCGGCGCAATGCGGATGATCCCTCTTCCGGGAGCTCGAATATCCTCAGCTCCTCGCCCTCAGGCAAGGAATTTACCCTGATAGGCGTAGGACCTCTTGATATTGTTTTGTAACTTCCTGAGCCCGTGTCAAAAAAACTGAATTTGATCTGTGGTACTTCGGTTATCTTGTCGCTTTTAGGTATAAGGACAAATTTAAAAGTCTTGATATTTTCAGCCTGGCTTACTTCCGGCTCATATGACTTGAAATCGTCTCCAAGATCAAGTACGGGCGGCTTTACCGTTTTCAGATTACCCTTTCCGACTATTGTCATCTTGAGTGTTATGGGATCACCCACGTTGATATCTTTTGGCTCTATACCGGCATAAAAATTATAATCACCGAGCGCACCGTTAAAATTTTCCGGAACATCTTCCTGAGGCAGATCCAGGATCTTAATGGGCATATAAATGGTCTCGATGGCCAGGGGGTGACTGTCATATCTGTCGAAAAAATTATTAAAAAAGTCATCATTGAAAAATGAGCGCCTTCCGGATTGTTTTTTAACGACCAGGTTACATTCTATCACCGCGGGGCCCAGTGTGAGTTCGCCCGAACGCATACTGAATACTTCGGTATTGAATTCTATGACGTCGTGCATAACGCCGTTTATGATCTCGCGGTATTTTTTAGGCTCCTGGTATTCACCCGCGGAAAACCCATCATGCTCAAATCCCGGATATTGGATATCACGTATCGCCAGCTCATTGATAAAAAGTTTCACCGTAAGCGAGATCATCTCATTTACATAGGCCTTGGTCTTATCGGCCTCGATTACTGCGAATATCCTGTCTTCCAAGCTCTGCGGCTGACCTTCGGAAGCTTCGTCTCCCCTTTCCGGTAAAGCGCCTAAAGGGCTTTGAGTGACTTCGATAGGAACAGCTTTTGAAGTATAGGTCTTGCCTTTATATTGCAGGGAAAAAGAAGGTATTGTGAACTTTCCTGTTTTTAGAGGTATCAACCTGTACATGTGCGTGATAGAATTAGAGACCCGCCCGTTTATAATGGATATTCGGGTTGAAGGGCCCAAATACTGACAGTCAAATCCGTCAATACCAGGAAGCTCGGGCGCGGAAATATCCTGCGTACCGTAAAAGTCAAGATTCAGCTGAACGGATGAGCCCATGGAGATCTTATTCCGGTCAACGGTGACCTCAAAGGTTATATCCTGGGCACAACAGGGTAAATTTAAAATGCAAATATCAAATATCAAAATGACAATCCAAAATGTAAAATGTTTCAAACCGATATTTTTCAGATTTGGCCTTCGATCTTGATTTTTTCCGCCATAGGCGGACCCGCCTCTGGCGCTTATTTTTAATTTTTGCATTTTACTACCAGTCCTTTAAGACCTCACGGGTTCCGCGTTGAGGGATCTTCTCAGTATACAAGCCCTTCGGCTCTTCTTCCTCGCCATAGCTTTCCAAAAGCATTTTCGCCTCTTTTTCCGATATCTCTTCGGGAGCCTCCTCGGCTTGAGCCTGCTGGGACTGTCCTTCCTCCTCGCCCTGTTCTTCCGCCGCGCTTGCTTCTTGTCCTTCCTCCTCGCCCTGTTCCTCCTCCTCTTCCCCTCTTTGCTGCTGCTCCTCGCTCTGCTCTTGCTCGCTATTCTCGCTTTCTTTATCCTGAGACTGCGATTGCTGCTGCTCCATTTGCTTTTTGAGGCGCTCGAGCTCCGCTTTTACAAATTCATAATTATATATTGCATCTTCATCCTCCTGGTCGAGTTCGAGAGTGCGTTCATAATGACGCAGCGACTGCTCAAGCAAAGCGACGGCTTGCTGTAAGTCCGACTCTTCCATGCTTATTCCGTATTTATATTTCGCGTTTCCGATATTATAACTTGCCCTTTGCTCCAGGAACTCGTCCTCAGAGACCAGGGACTTCTCAAAATGGCCTATCGCGGCCTCATGATCCTCCGTTTTATAAAGAGCCGCTCCCACATTGTAATTAACGATATCTGAATCCGGGGAGCTTGCAAGCGCATCTTCATATTGCTCTAAGGCCTTGGCGTATTCACCTTTCTCATATAGGATGTTGCCGTTCTTCACGTCTCTTTTTGGCTGTGAGGCGTGGCAGGGGTACGCAAAAAAACTTATTATAAAAATGATTAAAAGTATACGCTTCATTTTATTGTCTTTTCTTATCGCTGATAAACGGCTCCGCCATTAAAAGGATCAAAGCAAAGGCCAGGGGGATTTGAAAACGTTCATGATAGAACTTGCTCATCTGCGCCTTTATCTCTCTTTTTTCCATCTTTGAAAGCTTCTCTTCGTAGATCAGGTCCAGGCCGAATTCTGCGCCGCTGGAACGGACATAGGTGCCGCCTGTTGTCAGCGCGATCTGCCGGAGGACTTTTTCGTTGAGCCTCGACTTTATGATGTTACCGTCTCTATCTTTTAAAAAAGTCTTACTGCCTCCTTCACCGTCAACGCGTATAAGCTCACCTTCCTTTGTACCGATGCCGATACAAAATATTTTTATATTGTCCTTTTTCGCTTTTTCGGCTATTGCTACGAGGCCGCCCTCATGGTCCTCACCGTCTGTGATTATCACTAATACCTTATATTTACTATCCTGGCCCTCATAGCTTTTCATCGCCTCTTTTATGGCGCTTGAGATCGATGTACCTCCCAGCGGTATCGTGTCGACATCCAGATTATTCAAAGCAAGTGAAAAACCGCCATAGTCTACTGTCAGCGGGCACTGTATAAACGCGCTGCCGGAAAACGCTATCAGGCCTATCCTGTCCCCTTCCAGTTTTTTTATCAGGTCCTTGACCGCGAGCTTAGAGCGTTCGAGCCTGTTCGGTTTTACGTCCGCGGCAAGCATACTCTTAGAAGTATCGATTGCGATCAAGATATCTAGCCCCTTCCTCTTGACCTCCCGCCACTGAAATCCCCACTGCGGTCGCATCAAGGCAAGTACACCCAGCAATAAAAGGGTTATAATAATCGCTGACTTCAAAGCCTGACGTCTAAAATTTACGGACCCGGTCAGCTCGCCTAATAATCTTTCGTCCGCAAACACGCGCATTATTGACGATCTCTTTCTGTGCGCCCACAAAAAGAATATTATCAAAGCTATAATAACCCAAAAACCATACGCGTAATAAGATTGAGCGAATCTCACGGCAATTTCCTCAATATAGTATTCGATAAGACTACTTCCAGCGCCAGGAAAATCATGCCCAGCGCTAAAAAACTTGAAAATAACTCATTAAACTCCTGAAAACCTTTTTCCTCTACCGGTGTCTTTTCCAGGGCATCGATCTCTTTATATATGTCTTTTAAGGATGCCGTGTCGGCAGCCCTAAAATATAAACCGTTGGTCGTCTCGGCGATCTGCTTCAACGTGTCTTCATCTATCTCGATCTTCGCGTTTTGGTACACAGTCTTTCCCCATGGCCCTTGAAAGGGATACGGGGCCATGCCTTCTGTACCGGCTCCGATGGTATAGATCTTTACGCCCAACGCCTTTGCGGCTTCTGCGGCCGTCAGGGGAGAGATATTACCGGCATTATTTATACCGTCTGTAAGAAGGATTATGATCTTGCTTTTTGCCTCAGTATCTTTCAGCCTGTTTAATGACGAGCTTATGGCTGAGCCCACCGCTGTTCCGTCTTCAATAAGCCCTATTTTCACTCTCTCTAGATTCTTTACCAGCCAGTCATAATCAAGTGTCAGGGGGCATACCGTATACGCGCGGGCAGCGAAAGTGATCATTCCTATCCTGTCGCTTTTTCTCAGCCGTATGAAATCTTCTACGACATCCTTCACAACCTGTAAACGGTTTTTACGTTTACCGTTGACTGTAAAATCCTCGGCCAGCATGCTTCCGGATGAGTCCACAGCCAGGACTATATCGATGCCTTCCGTATGTATCTCGGCCTCTTCGAGCGGTGTCTGAGGCCTTGCCAGAGCGACAATGAATAATACCGCTGCCGCAGCCCTGAAATAGATCAAATTTTTGCTTAATCCGATCTTTATGGTGGGTTTCAAGCCATTTAATAATTTTCCGGATGAGAATTTGACGCTCGATAAAAGGTCACTTCTTTTCGAAATATAGACCAATATGCCTGTTATGATTATGAGCGCCAGGATCCATGGCTGTTTAAAAATCATTTTACCCGAACCTCACTCTTCTTCCGCCTGCTTAGTCTCATCCACTAATTTACCGGCCGCATTGAAACTGTCTTCAGTTTCTTTCTGCGTCGGGCCGTATTTAGCGAATTTAACGGTGTCGCAAAGATTTAAGAATTCCTTCAGAATGTCCTTGTGAGCTTTTGACAGGGACCCGGAATCCTTGAGGTCAAACAGAAACTCCTCTGTAGTCATATCAGGGGCCTTGATATCAAATCGATCTTCTATATAATGTCTTGCTATCAGGGATAATTCATAATAATACTCCTTGATCTTTCCCTGCAGAGGCAACCCCTTGGCCTTGAGCGCTTCAAGCGCCTCGTAGGCGATCTCATGAGGAAGCCTTATTTTTGCTATGGCTTCTTTCTTTTTTTTCTTTATCCTCTTAATAGTAAACCGAAATAGAAAAAATATTCCTGTCAGAAAAAGCGCGCAAAGTATGATAATAAGCGGCGTATAGTTTACAGGAAAGTATAGCGGGCCTTTTATATCTCTTATATCTTTGGCAACCGCAAGAAACGTCATTTCAAGCCATCCTTCTCCCTCTTGTTCTGAAAAATTTTATTAGCTCCGTAGCATAAGGCATATCCGTATGAATGTCTATATTGTCCACCGCTATCGAGCGGAGCATCTTCTGCCGCTCTCTGATCCTTTTCATGGCATTTTCTTTATACCGGATCCTGAGCTGATGGTCGCTTGTGTCTACGAACACTTTCTCCCCTGTTTCCGCGTCATCCATTTTGATTATACCGACGTTAGGCAGGTCTACCTCGCGCGGGTCGGTTATAGTGACTGCTATTATGTCGTGCCGCCTGTTTGACACGGAAAGAAGGTTCTTATAGCCTTCATCAAAGAAGTCAGAGATGACAAACGCTATAGCCCTGCGCGTAGTAACTTTGTTCAGATACTCTAAGGCAAGAGAGATGTCCGTACCTTTACCCTGCGGTTTAAAATATAAGGCCTCGCGTATGACCCGCAGTACATGGCGCAGGCCCTTTCTCGGAGGGACAAATTTCTCTATCCTGTCGGTAAAGATAATAAGCCCCACTCTGTCATTATTCTGAATGGCTGAAAAAGCGAGTACAGAGGAAAGCTCCGCGGCAAGCTGGTTTTTTAGCTGCTTTACGGATCCGAAATGGCAGGACTGCGAGGCATCCAGTAAAAGCATCACGGTAAGCTCCCTTTCTTCCACGAATTTCTTTATGAAAGGGTGGCCCATCCGCGCCGTGACATTCCAGTCAATCGATCTTATATCATCCCCTGGCTGGTATTCACGCACTTCGTCGAACTCCATACCCTTGCCCTTGAATATGCTATGGTACTGGCCGGCGAAGACATCGGTCACCATGCGTGATGTGGTTATCTGTATACGTCTGATTTTCCGTAATACTTCCTTTGGTATCAATTACGGCACCTCTATCTCATCAAAGATTTTCTTGATAATATCGTCCGAGGTTTTTTCCTCCGCTTCAGCTTCATAGCTTACGATCACCCTGTGCCGCAGGATATCCACGCCTATAGACTTTACATCCTGCGGGGTCACATAGCCCCTGCCCTGGACAAAGGCATACGCCTTAGACGCCACAGTGAGGTAGATACTTGCCCGCGGAGAAGCTCCGTACTGAATGAGCGGAGCGAAGTCATCCAACTTATAATCTCTGGGATTCCTGGTAGCAAACACGATATCCAGGATATATCTCTCGATTTTATCATCCATGTAGATCTCATCAACGACTTTTCTCGCGGCAATAATATCTTTGGGGCTTACCACAGGATTTACTTTTATGTCCTTATCCGTAAAGCTCATCCGTTTAAGTATCCTGTACTCCTCCTCCTTGCTGGGGTAGGTAATATTGATCTTCAGCATAAATCTGTCCATCTGGGCTTCAGGGAGCGGGTAGGTACCTTCCTGCTCAATGGGATTTTGTGTTGCCATGACCAGAAAGGGGTCATCCAGCTTAAAGGTGTTCTCTCCGATAGTGACCTGCCTCTCCTGCATCGCCTCCAAAAGCGCGCTCTGTACTTTTGCCGGCGCGCGGTTGATCTCGTCAGCCAGTATTATATTCGCGAATATGGGGCCTTTTTTAGTCGTAAAAATCCCGTCTTTGGGATTATAGACCAGAGTGCCGACCAGATCAGCGGGTAAAAGGTCAGGCGTAAATTGTAATCGCTGAAATTTTGTACTTATGCACTGAGCAAGAACCCTGACAGACATGGTTTTCGCGAGCCCGGGCACACCTTCTATCAGGATATGGCCGTTTGCCAGAAGCCCCACAAGCAACCGGTCTATCAGATATTTTTGCCCTACTATTACCTTGCCGATCTCCGTCTTAAGGGCGTCAATAAACGCGCTCTCTTTTTTCACTTTTTCATTGATCACCGTAATCCCTTGAGTCATAAATAGATCACTCCTTTCTAAATAACTTACTTAACGTCAAAACTGAGTGTATCTGTGATATTCAGGCCTATTTTTTCTGACATACCGCTGTTTAATTCTAAAACATATTTTGCTTTGCCGGTGGGATGGATCAGCGGACAGGGGCCGTCCCCGCAGGGTTGGGTATTTTTGCTTATAAAAACTACTTTCTTTTCCGTATCAAGCCATATTATATCTAATGGTATCAACGTGTTCTTCATCCAGAATGGATATATTCCTTCTCTTTCAAAAATAAAGAGCATTCCCCGGTCGGAATCCAGATGTTCTCTGAACATCATGCCCCTGGCCCTTTCACGGGCGTTAACAGCTACCTCTACGTCAAAACAATGTTCCCCGAAGCATACTGTATATTCGTCCGATCCGGTTCTGCCACAACCCTGGAGAATCAGCAAAAAAATCGCTATTAATACCGATAACCGCTTCAACTAAAGCCACTCCCAGTTTTCGACTATTGTCAGCAGGGCACGCCTGCCCCTCTCTTCTTCAGCGGAAGGAATACCGAATGTAAGGCACAGAAAATTCCCCCGGCTGACAAAATATATCTGTTTTACTCAAACCTCTTTGTAAATCCGGCCCGGCTTCTTAAAAATAAGCTCGACCGCTTCTTTGCCGTTAAGATCCATCCGGTCCAATTTGAGGGAACGGTATCCGTCGATCCTGCCGCTGAAATGCGTATTAAAATATTTTACGGCAGATTCGATGGCTTCTGCCTCCTCGGCCATATTCATGTTTAATACGGCGATATGCATCAATGCATTACGATCAGGGTCTCCTAAACATACAAGCAATCTGTCTTTCGGCTGGTCAAATCTTTCCATGATCTCAGAACCGCTCATCGGAGACCATCCTTCGGGAAATTCAAAAGAAAATCCATGCGCCTTATCATAATAAGAATTGCCTCGTATCGAACTAAAGCTGCAGCCGGACAGCACCAGCGCTGATAATATAATAAAACCGAATAGCCTGTTATTCATACCACTATTTCTCGCTACTTTACCAGGATCACCGAGACGGCATTGCTCTTCTGGTTTTCCCCTGTGCCTCCGTCTAGATAATCGAATTGAAAACGGCATTCTCCGGAAGAGGCTGATCCGGGGATATAAAACTCGGCTAAAAACATCTTATAGTCTTTGTCTTTGACCTGAAAGAGTTTCATGCGTGTAGAGAAATTATCCACTAATTCGTTATCCTTGTCATATAAGCGTAATGCCAGATCCCCGTAAGTCACAGGCATTCTTCCGAAAAGCCGTCCCTTTTCGCCGATACGATAGACTCCCAGCCAGCGTACTTGACGGAAGACATCGTCATTAAAGGGGTACCATCCTATTTGTATATTACTTCCGAACTTGTAAGAAGCGGTATAGCTATAAGGCTCTTCGGGGATGCCCCGTCTTTCAAAGATCCTGCGGATGATCTTCTCGTTTTCTCCCCCATGCGTTTCTTCATCGACTGCCGCAATACTTTTGTAAATAGCGGAAAAATAAGGGCCTGCGGCTCTTGAAGAATCAAAAAAATACTCATCAGGAAGATCCTTGAGCTTTTTATAAGCTTCAAGTATCATCGAGTCCGCGATCTTTCTGCCCAGCGCTTTTCTCAGGTCCCAGAATGCGCCGCTTATTATTTCCGAACTGTCGTATTCCTCGGGTGCCAGGTCTTCCGGATAACGTTTTTTATTGTCCAGATCGCCGCGAGATCCCCTCAGGGCGATCTCATCCAGAGGGAAACCCTTTACCCTGGATGTTTTTTTGGAAAAACGGGCGGCATATTCTTCTCTTTGGGGGTCATCTAATAAAGAACAGCTAAAATAGTCCGCGTAGGCCTGGCTGATGGCCGCCGATTCATATTCATCGTGGAGCGGCATGAGATCGTGCATTACAGCGCGGCTGTATTCACTATAGATGCACCCTGAGTCTAAAGCGGGATTTATTCCTTCGGAAGAAATACCGAATCTGATATCATTCTGAAGCGGGACATAGCGAGCCGGTACGTGAAGCGGTTTATGAAGGACATAACATTTAATGGCCTTGTTAAAAGAATGTCTCAGGCTATCAGCAAAGTAGTCATGGATCCTGTTAATGTGGTAATAGACGTTGGCCTGACTTAGCTTTGCTTCGTCTCCGGGAAACCTGAAATCTCTGTCTTCGGAATAGACATCCATTTCAGAGTCTGGTTCAAATACAGAATCGATAGGGAGTTCGGATTCTGTCGAAAGGTAGACTTCGGCGTATTTGCCCTTTAAATATCCGTTACCGTCCAGATGCTGGAGTTTTACTTTGATGAGTTCAGGCGTTTTAACCGGATTGACTTCATAAACCAACGCAGCATCTTTATTGTTACGCGATGCTATAATGGATACTAATAAGCATGCGGCGATCGTTATACAGACCAGGATGAATATAAGAATAAATATAGCCTTTTTCATCTCTCCGCTTACTTGTGAGGCTCTATTATTATTTTAAGGCACTCTTTGGCTTCCGCAACGAGTTTAAGGCCTGATCCTGCTTCAGGCAAGCTCAGCCTGTGCGTGATCAACTTACTCACGGGTATGCTGCCGTTACGGATCAATTCGATGGCAACTACGGCATCAGCCGGACTGTTGCCGTATGAAGGCACTATAGTTATTTCACTCCGCCAGAACTGATTTATGGGAACGGAAAGTTCCACTCCCGGTTCTGTCGTCGCGAAACAGAGCACCGTACCTCCGCGGTCAACCGCCCGCAAGGCCTGATCGAATGCGGTCAGGGCCCCGGCGCACACTATAACCAAGTCGGCAAGTTTGCCGTCATTGATCTGTTTTAAGCGGCCCGGCACATCCCCTCCGGCATCAATGATCCCATCCGCGCCGAAGCGCTTAGCTGCGTCCAGGCGGTACTTATCTATATCTGTCATGATCACACGTCCGGCCCCCAGAGTCTTTGCCGCTAAAAGGTGAAGCAGGCCCGATACGCCGCTGCCCAGTATCAGAATACTTTGGCCGGGCTTCAAAGCGGATATCCTTTGCCCTCTTATAACACATGCCAGAGGCTCGACAAACGCGCCTTCTTCAAAAGAGACTTCACCGGGCAATAAAAATACGCCGCGGTCGACGTTAAGAGAAGGGACTTTAATGTATTCGGAAAATCCTCCTGGAAAATAGTTGGTGGTGTGTAAAGTCTCACAGGCGGTATGACGGCCTTTCAGGCAATAATGACAGGTATTACAGGGAATATGATGAGATACAAAAACTCTGTCACCGGACTTATAATTTTTTACACCCTTACCGGTTTCGATGATCTCTCCGGCTATCTCGTGGCCCAACACCAGCGGAGCCTTTTTTGCCCGGTACCACTCAAGCACATCGCTTCCGCATATACCGCTTGCCATGACCTTTACTAAAAGTTCTCCTGCATTAACGCGTGGCACCGGCATTTTTTCCAGCCGCACATCACTGTTATTGTAATACATCGCCACGCGCATAATATCGCTTTTGATAGAAACGGGTATATCCTTTGTCTTTTTTGCCATTGTCTATGCCTTACTTGCTACCTTCCGGCTTCCTTTGGTCTCATTGAATATTTCCCGGGCTTCTTTTGGAGAGGCATTTTCATGGACAACCGCCCGCAGGGCTTTGGCCATGGCTACAGGGTGCGCGTTTTGCCAGACATTCCTTCCCAGGTTAATACCTATAGCCCCGTTCTGCATTCCGTCATAGACAAATTCTATTACTTCAAGTTCGCTCTCGCATCTGGGCCCGCCTGCCATTACTACCGGCACCGGACAACCCTTTACGACTTTGTCAAAATCCTTTTCGCACCAGTAAGTCTTTACTACCTTCGCGCCCAGTTCCGCCGCGATGCGGCATGCTAAAGCAAGATAACGGGCTTCGCGTTTTTCAATTTCTTTACCCACAGCCGTGACAGCCATCACCGGTATTCCGTAATTTTCACATATATTCACCAGCTTCGAAAGGTTCATAAGCGTCTGATGCTCGTAGTCGCTTCCAACAAATACGGAAACGCCGACAGCAGCCGCGTTGAGGCGCAGTATTTCTTCAATAGAAGTAGTCAGCCCCTCATGCGCCAGATCCTTGCCCACTACACTTGTCCCGCCAGAAACTCGTAATATTACGGGCTTATCGATAGCCGCGTCAACGCATGAACGCAGCACACCTCTTGTCACAAAAAGCGCGTCACAATACTGAAGGATCGGTTTTATCGTCTCTCCCGGCTTCTCCAGAGAACGTGTGGGGCCCTGGAAATATCCGTGATCTATGGGCAAAAAGAAACAATGCCCGTCTGCCTGTATTAGTCTACTCAGTCTATTTTTAATTCCCCAGTCCATGTACGCCTCCTTAAAATGCTGTGTACGTTTTTCGGTTATCGGTTTTCGGTTCTTGGTTTGACAATCTCATAACCCTTGCCGATCAGCCAATGGTGGAATCGATACGTCGTATATCTGCAGTCTTTTTTACAGATATCCCTTATCCTCTCATATTCCACAGTGCCCTGCTCATTAGAGTCCAAGTCTATCTGCACCGGACACTTGATGTCTTTACAAAATTCCCTGCGCTTATAATCTACATAGCCTGCGATAGACACAACTTCTCCCTTATTTCTGAATATGTTATAATTTAACTGATTATTTGTCAAGAGATTAAATATCTTTATATAATAGGGACAGACACTTTTTTGACGCTTTGTAAGTAGCAACAAAAAAGTGTCTGTCCCTCACAACGCTACAAAAAAAGTGTCTGTTCCCTTCTCAGTCAGAAGGTTCTTCGAAAACCGGTTCAGGCTCCGGAACCGGCGGCCCTACCACCAATTCCTTGATATCGCCTTGAAATTCTCCGTATTCATCCTCCGGAACTTGTGTATTTCCGTCCGGATCAGAAGCCCAGGCGCCAAGATCGTCACAGGCAGTGGCCACGATCTCATATTCACCCTCTTTTGAAAAAGTATATTCAAAGCTGGCCTGTGCCGGTTGCCCTTCATCTACATCATCAACGCGGACATCCGGCTCACCTTCGTACATGAGATCAAACCTACTCTCCTCTCCATCAATACGCCGGGCCCAGCACTTTATTTTTTTGATCTTCCCTTCCGGGTCATCATCAAAAGCATCGATCCGAAAACTAACGGTATCTCCTTCGGAGGCGGGATTAGGTTCCATGCTATATATATTCGCTCTCGGCTTTCTGTTTATCCTTACTATCCTGCGGTCTTTGGGCGAGGTAAAACCATGACCATCCGTACACGAGAATGATATTGTATGGTCTACGCCCGCAGACAGGTCATAGGTAGTAAAAACGCGGCTTCCGGAAAGATATCCGTCCACATCACTGTGCCATTGGTAACTCCTGATCTCCTCCCGTTTTGCGAAGCCTCTACCGGTAAATCTGACTTCCTGCCCTTCGTTTGGGATCTCGGGATCTATGGCGGTGATCATAGCGGCCGGAGGTCTCTTTTTTTCCAGCATGAATATCACAGGCACATTTTCCGCGCGCGGTATCCGGTCTATCCTTTTTTGCTCCTCATAATAATAATTTCCATAATAATCCTGGATGACGGAGGGTTCATCATCATCTCCTCCTATGTAGACTTTATACGTCCTCTGCTTGTTTATCGCGGTCTTAAAACGGATCTCAAAATATCCATATTCATCCGATGTATCGTAGCCCCTACGACCGCTATCCACAAAACCGTAATCTCTGAGGCGAATATCCACCCCATGCAGAGGAAGGCCGTCACCGGCGGAGTAAATATAGCCAAAGAATACATTTTCATCATAATCAGCCGGAAACGCGGGTTGCGGGGCGGGTCCGGGAATTTCCATCTGCCAGCGAAAAGACTGTGATTCTGACCCCCTTAAAAAATAAGGCACAATAAGTTCATTTGAGCCGGATGCTCCGGCTTTACACACAACATTTAAAATGACACCGCCGGGCACGCATATCTCCTGATCCAACGCTACGTTTTGAATATATTCTTCTCCCGCACTCGTTGCCGCGCTATCCACGGCCGCATGAGGTAAGTTTATTACATGCAAGGTCCCTAATCTGTTATTCCCCTCGCCCAACGTTAAAAAGCTTATCCGCTCCACTATTACCCGTGTCGGTGAATTTTTATATTCGGCAAAACCGGCGCCCGTTGTTTCTCCGTAATCGCGGAGGAAATAATCCGGCACGATCTTAATGTCTATATTTGAAAAATAGGACCTCCCTTCATCGACCCTTCCATGGACACTCACCCTGAGCTTGAATCTTGCCCAGGCATAAGCTGTATCGCCGGCGTGAATGTCCCGTGCCTGCCTGTCAATACTTTGCCCGGTCAACACGCTGCCGTCATAGTATATGAGACCTCCTGAAAATTGCGGGGAAGTCCACTCTTCGCCGAAAACCGATGAAGCTTGATAGAGGCATGCAGCGATAATAAAAACAGGGAATATAACGGAAATAGGCCTGGACATTTTTATACTCACTTTTTATACATTATAGAGTATATCATATACGGAAATAAATAAAATAAAGCTGACTAAGATTATTTAAAAAAGGATAAAACAGGTGGATGATTCGACAGGTTATTACTTGTGCCTTTTTCCGCGGATCTCTAACTCCCAGAGGGAACAGCCCCAATCTGTGCCGCGTTCTATCCCGAATAACCTGACATAACGCGTCACAAGCGGAACGTCAAAATATATGCAGTCTGCCTTGCTGTTATCTTTTTTTATCCTGCATACATCTTCCCAGTTCTGTGAATTATCTGATTTTTGAATAGCATAGGAACTCGCGTAGGCGTTTTCCCAGTAGATATTGATCATGTTTATCTCATGCCTCTTTTTGAGATCGATATAAAGCCACTGCGGATCTTCGTATTTCGTGCCCCAGCGCGTATTCATGTCACCGTCTATGGCTTTATCGGGCGCGTACGGCCCCACGCCGGATGATGAGAAGGACTGCTTCCCCGCCGTCACATTGGGCAGCATAGCCGGATACGCCTCAAATTCCCACAATGAGTAGCCCCATTCGGTCGCCCTCTTTCTGCCGTACATACGGATATAACGTGCCGATATATTCTTTCTGGTAAGGTCGATGATATCGCCCTCTCCGTCTCCGAAAAACGTTATCCAGGCGATCTTCCACTTCTTCGCGTCATCGGAGATCTGAATACTATATGATTTGGCGTAGGCATCCTGCCAGATCAGCCGGATCTGCCCTATGGGAAGTGTCTTTCCCAGATCCACGTAGATCCACTCATCATCCGTACTTTTAGACGCCCACCTTGTCAATGAATTGCGGTCTGAGGCATTGCCAGGCTCCATTCCTTCGTCTTCGATAGATGAAGCGTACATCTTTTTCCCGTAGGCCAGATTTTGCGTAGGGCCGCTCATCCAGTCCACGTTTTTGACTCTGCCGTTTTCGGTCACGAAAAATACGTCCTTCAGCAGATTTACCTTCAATTGAGATTGCGGGCGTTTTGTCAATGAAGAATAGGCACCGGCCAGAGCTGCCAGGATCAAAGCCGCGGCAGCCAGGCCCATTACCCTTTTCCGCCAGTCTTTTTTTGTGGTTACGCGCTTATCCGGTGCGGCAAAAAGATTTTCTTCGGGATTACCGTAAAGCATATAGCTCGCCCAGATAAGAGAGCTCTTACCGCATTTTTCTATGAGCCTTAGTCTGGCAAATCTTAACGCCTCTCCGACACTCTTTCCCTTTGTGATATTGCCGTAAAACTCCTTCGCGAAATCTAAAGAGGCTTTATCCAGGACTTTCCAGAATGTTCCTATATAATACCTCACGCCTGCCAGAAGGAAGGCGTTTGCCAGACCGTAGATCCGGTTCTCATGCGCCGGCTCGATCTGCCATGCCTCCGTCTCTCCGGAACTGCACGCGTTCGCGAAAACAGCCAGCGGCATAGACGCGGAGCCGGCCAGTTTCATTATCGCCTCCGCGGTAAGGTTCCCATCCTTTAATACCCAGCCGCTTTTTGACGGGTCTTCAGCGTTATATTTAGCGTGTCCGGCAAAATGGAAGACATCATATTCCCGTATATTTTTCATGGTGTATTTTACGCTGACGTCCGTAGTTCTCAGGTCTACATGGACTTTTTTCCGCACCTTATCAAGCTGGTTCCGTATGGCTATACCTTCGGAATATGCGCTTTTCAGGTCTCCTGTGGGATCACAAAGGGCAAGCATCTTGATCCGGGTAGGTACTTCCCTGCCGCCATCAGACTGGATCTCGCGGGATGTAAGGACCACTCTGCCTATAGCAAATCTCAGCGAGAGATAATTCGTACCGTCATGCAGGAGTTCCCAGGGAATATGGACCAATCCTTCGTCTATATTGAATATTATGTGGGTGGCTTGAGTCCGGCGGATTTCGTCTTTGATCTGTTTGGAGAATATCTGGTCATATAAGAGGCTTGCGCTTTTCCGTAATTCATCCAGGGATTTATCCGTAACTCGTCCCTGGGGATCTGTCTGGCCGAAGATATTGAATATGTCCGCGCATAACTCTTCAATGCTTTCATCCGATATCTTCTGGACGCTATATCGCCTGTGGCCGATGTTCTCGCTTTTATAAGAAGCGCTCATCCTCCACTGGCCGGCCTCTTTATTGATCTCGATTATAAGAGTGTTCATTTATCCAAAGTCTTAAGAAAAACAGTGGCAATGCAAACAGGATCCCCTCTACGTATCAGGTTAATATTATAATCCTTTAACTCAATATTTTCAAACTCTACTTTTCCATCAACGGTAAGGGACGAACCCAGTTCCCTGCCTTCAAATACAAGGCTTACTCTCTCGCCGGAGGACGGCTTCTTGCTCTTTTTGTCCTTCAAGAACACGATCACATTCGCTAGATCCTGTTTGACCCTCTCGATCTTGATGTCCAGAATAAAGTTGTCAGCGACCTTGGATATCGTGACTGATTTCTCCTGCATCTTATCCCCGACATCGCGGAACGCTCCCGCCGGGACAGCCCGGCGGCCGGTAAGATCGGTCAATATCATACCGGTGGTCCTTATTACGCGGGTAAAATCCCTTCCGAATTCTATAACTGCCTCAAGCGTGCCTTCGTCTACAAATTCCGGCACAAACCTCTTGACTTTCGCGACAAGCCATTCAGGCACTTTTTCCGTTCCTTCGGAGGCAGTATAAGTAGCCAGCTGAAAATAATTCTTCAGATTATCGTCACATACATCGCAGGAAAGGACATGATCGAGCACATTCTCCCTTTCGCTCTTGCGAAGCCTGCCCGCTATAAGAGACGCTATATCTTCCTCAGACGGGCAACGGCCGGCATCCCTGGCCGGCTTTCTCACCTTTAAGATATCCAGGCTCTTCTTCATTAATTTTTCGAAATTCATATCGCACCTTTCTTGTTATGCCTCAAATATTCTTTTGGGTTTCAATATCTTCTTTACTATTGCTTTAAGCTTTTCAATGACTCTTTTTTTCTGCATATAGACCGCGTCAACACTTTTTCCCAGGATATCCGCCGTCCGCTCATGCGCGAGCCCGCGAAAATAGAGAAGCTCTACTAACCGCAGCTCATCCTTGGATAGTCTCTCAAGGGCCTGTCCGAAGATCTCCAGCCTCTCCTTCTCTTCGATCTTGCCCAGGAACGACATATCCGGTGACTCTTCTTCATCCAGCAGGACATGTTCGGAACCCGGGTCCTTTGCCATAGATGTAAGGATATTCTCGCGTGAGATGAATTTCCTGATATAATCAAACGTTAGATTCTTTGTAATAACGCCAAGCCAGTATACCAAAGAGCAATCGTTTTTCCATTTAAAGCTTCCTAATTTCGCGCATCTATTCTTTAATAGCAGCGCGAATACATCCTGAAACAGGTCATCCGCTATTTCTTCTGTATTCTTGTAACCTACAAAATGGAATGTCCTGATTATCGAATTGTAAATGAGTCCTTTATACGCGTCTACAAACTCTTCCCATGCCCCTTTGCTTTCCTTAACGCACCGGGCCACGAGCTGTTTTTCCCGCTTTATAGCCTCTCTATCCAGTTTTTTTTCCATAACACGCCTCTATATTCGGAAAAATATTAAATATTATAGCATGTTACGGTCAAAAATCCAGACAATTAGTTCGAGAGGCCTATATTGTCAAGATAAATGGTGCCGCCGGTCCCGAATTCAATACCTATATATTTGATCTGCGACTTATTTAATCCGGTAAAATCGGTCAACGGTATATTTATCCACTGCCACTCATCCGTTACATCGGAAAAAGCTATACGCGAGCTCGAAGCCGCTCCGTAATAAATAGTGATATTAAATCGCTCATTGCCTTTGACGCCTTTCACGGCAAATGAGAGATCATTATACGCGCCAATGTCTGTGTAAGTCAGGCCGTCCCAAACATTGGTGGAATACCATGAACTTCTCCAGTATATGATCCTGCGGCACTTGGTCCCGTCATAGGGAGCCGCGGTCGTCTCGCTGATGTTGGCTGAGCCGCCTGTCCAATAGCCGAGTGAATTTGTATTTGGATCACCATCATTATAGTCATCCACGATCAATGATATGCCGGGTGCGAGAGGATTCACCGTGAACAAAGCCGCATCCTCGTCAAAGTCCGATGACGGGTCCGTGGCGCGGAATGTTATGACTTCCGAGCCGGTCCAGGCCGGCGAAGGTGCAGAGACTGTGGCTATGCGTGTCGCGGGGTCTATGTTGACGATCAGCTCTACATTTCCGGATGAGGTCCAGGTGATCTCGCTGTCAGTTGAGTCAGGGTCAACTACATAGCCGTCAAGGGCTATAGCGGCAAAACTCCCGCCTTCATCTATTGTCTGGTCCGGTATATTCGATACCGCGGGAGGCTGATTTGCGGGCGGAACACCTGTCTTCGTGAAACTGATGTTGTCCAGGTAAATAGTACCGCTTCCGTAAAAAACTACACTCACGGCGCGGATCCTGCTCGCGTCCAGGCCGGTAAAGCCGGATAGCGGAATATCTATCTCCTGCCATTCGGTTGTCGTACCGGAAAAATCAACTGACGCAATGGAGCCTACACTGTGCTGAAGTTCAAACCTCATAGATTCTCCGCCTTTTTTTCCCTTTATGGCAAAACTGAGCGACTCATAGTTGCTCGCATCCAGGTATGCCACTTCATCCCATGTAGTAGACGCATACCATCTATAATCCAGAAATCTGATCATCCGGCATTGCGTACCGTCAAAACTATTAATTAGGGTCTCTGACATTGACGGAGGATTTCCGCCCGTCCAGTAGCCCAGTGTATTTGAATTTGGATCACCATCATTATAGTCGTCCACTATCACGACTTCGGGTTCCGGCGGCGTTACCCCGCCAAAAATACCCTGAAGTGTATAATAGACTTGCCTCACCTGCACGTCATCCAGTCCATCAGGCGCGCTCCATGTACCATCCGGAGCTATCTCTACAGCTCCATAATACTCCTCGTTAGAGAAATTGTCCGGCTGGCCGCCGTCCCACCATGCGCCTCCGCCAAGATCATGATCGAACAGTGAGCCGTCCATATCCTTCCACCATTCGTCGCAGTATTCCATCAAAGAAGAACCCATGCATACATCGGCCGCGGCAATTATCTGTTGGGTATTACTCTCATCCCAGTTTGCCTGCATGGTCTCGTCCTCAAATCCCGCGCTCGCCACAAATTTTCCTAACCCATCATCCCAGTCGATCTGCGTAGTATTGAAAGCATCTATGCCGTATTCAGTTATTACAAGCGGCTTAACGGTTTTTTGCCTGTACACCTCAAATATGTCTCTCACTCCGTCCAGCCAGTTGAACTGGTTGTAATCCTGCGCGTAAAGATTGCTGCCCCATGCGTCTAAAAAATTCAGCTGTAAGTCCTCAGCGCCGGCTTCATCCACGCCCATCCAGTAGAGGCCGCCGTTTACTATAAATACCGGATGATAAGTTGCTCCCTCCTGCTGATACGCGATCTCCGCGAGCTCATTTGCGAGACTGTAATAAGCGGCCGCGTTGAAGCCCCCCTTATAATTATTTTCGTTGCCCAGGCCCCACATAAGGACAGCCGGTGAATCTTTCCGCAGGGCGATATAATCCGTAAAAGCCGATTTTATATTTCCCCGCGTCACAGGGTCAGCATAGTCTGAATAGGGATCTATCCAGAAACATGCCATGACCTTCAAACCGTATTCCTCCGCTTTGTTCAAAAGTGCCATAGGAGGATCGCCCCATGTACGTATGGTATTACACCCCATCGCTACTATGAGCGGAAAATCTCTATCATAGACACCCGAATCGATGTCATCCTGCGGCAGGTTTCCGGGCCATGTTCCGATAGGATACGGCTGATACCCAACGCTCTCGATGGCAAACGGCTGCCCGTCCAGCAGTAGTGTTTTAGCGATCCTGTCAATTCGGACTAGGCCTGTACTTTCGGGCTTAGCGTACCCCTTTGAGATTTCCAGATTATCTATAGCTATCGTACCGCTCGTCGCGGGTAAAGTACTGTCAAAAGCAAGCACTATTGACCTGAGTGACGATTTATCCAGGCCGGGAAAATCATCAAGAGGCATATTTACAAGCTGCCACTCGCCTGTTTCCACCGCGTAATCATCCGCAAGCAATAAGCCGGTCTCAAAAGCTGCCGGATAACCATACTGGATTTTGACATAAAATCCGGCCAAAGGTGTCACCTTTTTAAGGCGGAATGAGACATAGTCATAGCCGGTAGCATCGAGAGGCGCAACATCATCCCAGACATTTGATGCAACCCATGCATAGTCTCCAGCTCCGGGACAATCATATACCATCCTCCTGGCATTGTTATTCTTTGAAGAATCCGGGTTGTACATATGTAAAAACGATTCCTCCACCGTAAAAGTGCCTGACGAACCCCAGCCCGCCCAATACCCCAGGGTATTTACAGTCTGATTTCCGTCATTGTAGTTATCCACCATTATCACATTCTGCGCATATAACGAACCCGGCAGAATCAGCCCTATCCCTATAAATACATATAAGAATATGAGTTTGTGTCTAAATCTCTTAAATAGTATAGATCTCATAGCCCCCTCCTTCTTTTTTAAACGTAAAGTCTCCTTCACCTAAAGAGACGCGTGAGATGCCGGGATCTAACAAAAAAATAGGGACAGTCACTGCTCACGGCTGCCGGCGTGGTTCCTATTTATTGGAGGCCTTTGGTTTATTCAATAAATAAGATCTGTTCCGGCAGGCTAATCGTTTAACAGCGCCTGCCCCTGATTTATATTATGGGATAGGGTTTACACCGCCATCCTCGTTATAGGTTGTCTTGTTAAAGAGCATCCTTATCACATAAAATCGTCCCGTTTTCACCTAAAGAGACGGGTCAAAACCCAAAAACTAACGGTAAAAATCGCATTTTTTTGTGGTTTTTGCGGGTTTTGTGGTATAATTTAAACAAAAGAGTTCAGTGTAAACCAATAATACAAAGGGCTTATCGCGATGAAAAAATTTCTAATAGGCTTTATTATAGGTATATTCTTTACG
>JADHVZ010000001.1 GCA_016783745.1 Candidatus Omnitrophota bacterium
AGAAACCGATATGTATTTTTATAAAGACAGATTTCGGGAATTTAAAGGAAACAATAATTTTATCACAGAGACAAACCTTTTAAGAAGGCGGCAGAACGAAAAGCTGGTAAGGCAACTCGCTAAACAAAACGGTCTTAACACAAGGTTTTCACACATAGAAGCTCTCGAAATTTTCTGCGATATTTTCCATAAGGATGGATATAAAACAATGCTTTATAAAAATTGGGATGATGATGTATTTATTTTTGGAGACAGCATAACGATCGATAGGCGCAGCAGGAATTTCAAACAGAGATTTTACAGGATACACGATATTTGCGCAAGCCACTATCTTAGTATACTTTTTCCTCCGGCACCGATATGGCCAAAATTAGACATCTTTTTACAGACATGCGTTGACGAGGCAGGCTTTAACGAAAAGGTCCTAGAAAAGGTGTTGCAAAGATTTACGAAAACCCGCGATAAGGCGTGGCCTTTATTAAAATAAAGCGATATTTATAAGAGTAAATATCGCCGTGTGGTATAATAAAAGACGCCAAAGGAGCGAGAATAATGCCCAAACACCCGTCCCCGTTTCTTTCCAAAACCAAATACCTCGAAGGACTCAAGTGCTCGAAGCTTCTCTGGTATGAGTATAACCGCAAAGAGGACCTTCCGGAAATAGATGCCGCAACTCAAGCGATAATGGATCAGGGAACAAGAGTCGGTGAGCTGGCGCATTCGCTTTATCCCGGAGGAGTGAAGCTTGAAAGAGATTATATGCCGGATAAACAAGCTGAGAAATCTCTAAAAGCTGCCAAACTTCGGAAACCCCTTTTTGAAGCAGGTTTTGTTTATAATCGAGCTTATGCCTTGGCAGATATTCTTAATCCTGTTGGCAAAGATGCATGGGATCTGATTGAAGTCAAAAGCTCCACAAGCGTAAAAGACGAATATTATCACGATGTTGCCTTCCAGAAATATACATATGAAGGAGCCGGGCTAAAGATTCGAAAATGCTATCTCATGTATATCAATAACCAATACGTCCGGAAGGGAAAAATTGACCCAAATAAGTTATTTGCGACAGAAGATGTTACGAAGCACGCTGATGAGGTCATCCCAGAAATCGAAGGAGCTATAGCCGATATGTTTGAGGCTATAGGGAGAACAGATGCGCCGCGCATAAAAGTTGGTCCACATTGCGACAAGCCCTATCCCTGTCCGCTTGAAGATATATGCTGGGACTTTTTGCCGCCAAAAGATGACATTTTTTGTTTATATTCAGGAACCAAGAAAGCGTATGAGTTATTAGAACGCGGCGCATTGCGTATTACCGATATAAATGCCGATGTTAGTCTAAGTTATAAGCAAAATATACAGGTTTCATCTCATAGAAGCTGCACGCCGCATGTTGACAAAAAAGAAATAAAAGCTTTTCTCAATACATTAGGATACCCTCTTTATTTTCTTGATTTTGAAACGTTAAATCCCGCTATACCTGCCTATGATAACTCAAGGCCGTATGAAGCTATACCTTTTCAATACTCATTATATATAGTTAAGGATGAAGGCGCAGAGCCCGAACATCGCTCATATCTTGCCCCAGGCGATAAAGACCCGAGGCCTGAGATATTGAAACAGTTAAAAACATTATTGGGCAAGTCAGGATCGGTTGTAGCCTATAACGCTACTTTTGAGAAAACGACACTTCGGCACGCAAGCGAAGCATATCCTGAGTATCAGGGGTGGGTATCATTATTGGAGGAGCGCGTTGTTGATTTACTTACTCCTTTTCGAGGATTTTTTTATTATCACCCGGATCAGGCAGGAAGCGCCTCGCTTAAAAACGTCCTTCCTGCCATGACAAAGTCGAAATACGATAATATGCAAATAGCGGACGGAAACATGGCTAGTACCGAGTACTGCCGTGTAACGTTTGGAAAAAACATCGATGAAAAAGAGTGGCAATGTGTCCGCGCAGCGCTTGAGAAATATTGCGACCTAGATACAAAGGGGATGATTGAGATCGTGAGGGAATTGGAAAAGGTTTGTAAGGCATAGCACCGTCTTAAAAAGCGCCACCCTGCAAAAGGGAATAGTCAGACCTTAGGTTCAAGCTAAAATCAAAAATAAGGAGGGTTACTAAGATGCCCGATCAACAAATAAAACCACCAACCTGGCGACTTATAATTGGCATCTTGACGGTTTTAGCCTCCGCATTATTGTTTAGTTTTGGATTATTAATGTCCATGTTTTCTATGGCAGCAGTCGGGGAAGGGATGGGTTTCTTTTATGTTACGGCTATCATTTCCTTGGGTATGTTTATCTTCGGGTTCCGGCTTGTTCATATATGGGCGCGGGGATGGAAGGCCAAGCGGATATCCGAGATCCAGAGTACTAAGGGGCCTGAAGCAGTCAAGTATCTTTATCCCAAAATGGCCATTCTTCCAGGCGGCCTATGGCGCTGGATCGTTGTGCCTGTGATATCCATACTCTTGCTGTATACGGCCGGGCAAATATCTTTAGCCCAAAGGGAAGACTATGCATATCTTTTAGTATTATTATTCTTATTGGACGGTGTTTATTGTGCATGCGTGCGGATGCCCCATTACTTTTTGGTTGACGGAATATCGTTTCTCTTTGCAGCTGGATACATGGCGCATGCCGCGTTTACCTACTTTTTCCCCGGCCATCCTGCAGGACTTAGGATTTTCTCGATTGTGACATTGCTGCTACTTTTACACGGAAGCTTGAGTATCTGGGGATTTTGGAAGATTCGCAGAAAGAGGACGTTATTTACTTAGATAAGGAATAATAATGAAGACGAAGAGAGTATTTTGTGTTTGTTTATTCATGTGCGTACTTTTTATTACGGTATCAGGTAACGCCGGAGAGCAAGAAAATACAGCAGATAGAAAAGAACTCTTAGCCGGCGTGCCAGATCCCGCGGCGGCTTATGCTGCCAAGCTGGAATATAAATACGAAATCCGCGAAGGGGAAGACGGCGTCGTTATTTTTCACGATGGAGCAGAATGTAAAGGATGGGATTTTTTTAGAGGCAAAGCCGGGCAAAAGTGGTCCCATTGCGAACAACGCGGTGGAAAAATAGAAAACAGAATTGAGGATATGGGTACATGGACAGCAGAGTATGCTGTTTGCGTTTTCTCAAACGGATCAGAATGTAATGAAGCAGATTATATAGATGGCAAGTCCGGCCCAGGCGTATATAAAAAATGGTCTTTGAACGCGAAAAAATGTATAAAATTTGACGATCCTTCACCTATTTGCAAATAGAAAAAAGATTTGCAAATAGTGACGCTTTGAGCAACTTCTTGTGCATTATGTAATTGCGCAACACGTCCTTAGGTTCAAGCTACTATTGCAACACCTCAATCTGTTATAACCCTCTGTGATATAATATGTTGCAGAGGGTTTTTGGTTGGTATAAAATAGTGAACAAAATGGAGGTGGATTTTGGCAGGTATCGGCTTACTACAGGCTGCCGATTTTAGCGCGGCAAAAATCTTCGCTTACATTATTTTTGGTGCGATTGGGTTTGTCGCTTTTATGTATGGTAAAAAAAATAAATTCTTTCAACCTGTGATTATCGGGATTGCCTTAATGGTGTATCCCTATTTTATCTCAGGAACGTTTTTTCTTTATCTTGTCGGTGTTGCCCTCACTGTGGCACTGTATTTCTGGCGGGAGTAGAAGGTAGCAATCTAAGAAATAGTAGTCAGTTCTTGGGAAAATGGGGGAAAATGGGGACAGACACTTTTTGGGATTGCTTCGTCGCTTCCTCCTTCGCCAAGGCTTCGGAGGACAAGTTTCGCGGGGATGACAGGAGGAGAGTTTCGGGTTCTCCATCAGAAATCCCACCTCTCTATTGTATTGTAAGGAGATTGTGGACTAGGTAAGTGCGAGTCCTATTGGGGAGCCATATTCAAAAAAGTCCTTCGATTTTGATGTCGGAGGACTTTTTTATCGCTGCTCCCAAGCTGAGGACTCGAAGTGGGCGAGCGCGCGACGAATAGGAACGCACTCTTGTCGATGGGCGCGAGTCGGTGATCGCCCCTTAAAGAGCCGAGTGAGGGCGCCGAGTTCTCCGGGGGGAGCTACTTCGATATTGTTTTTTGCGTCGGCAGTAAATAGAATATACCCATCAATAATATGATCGTAATCGGCTGATAGTCATTCTTGCTTATTGCCCAGGCAAGGAGACATAAAAAAGGCATGACAAGAACCATGAAATGGATTCTAATGATCACACCGGATCGAAAGGGCAGGAACATTAACCGCCAAGCAGTTCCTTTAAGAAAAAGATTAAGATTGGCTATCAAGAGCCCCATAATCATCGGCCAGAACCTTGTCAGCAAATACATGACCGGGCTGAAAAAATCTGAGTTGATGAAGCCGTTCCTGCCAAAAAATGAATGCGGTTCCATCTCGGCAAATACCGAAAGAAATATTCCATAAAATCCGAATAGATAACTGTAAAGATGAAATATGATCCAGGCGACTGCTAATACAACCAGGCATATCAAAACCAGGAACGCCGCGCTGGAAACCTTTTTGAGCGATGGGATTTTAAGTTCAAGTGTTTCCTTTTGAACCCGGAAGGTCAAAATGATACGAGCGGAATCAACAGCTATGCATGTCCAGGAAAGGAAAAGCGCCGCCAACCAGGTGCTCCAGCAGAACTCCTGAAGCGACCAATGATAAGTAATGGCGTATGCCGCATTGATGCCAAAACCGATAAGCCCTGCCAAGAGGTCGGTAAATATCTTTGAATTATTACGCATTGGATCCCTATTGGTTTTATAATAGCATTATACCCGTTTAACAACTTTGGCCGCAACAATTATTTGCAATCCAGCCGTAGCCCAAACACCAGTCGCTAAACTCATGTAGAAAGTTGCGAAACCCGTCCAACCGGGAAAGCTATTATTATTCGTAGGCGAGTTGCCGACTTCCCTCCAGAAATTCTATCCCTATCACACACATTAAGGCCATCTCCGGCATAAAGGACAGCAAGGTGCTCCTGGATCACTATTCGCATAGCACGGTGGAAGGCCAAGCCAGGGTTCTTGCGATTACGGGCTTGTAAATGGTATGCCTGGGTGGTAAAATCGAAGTACCAGGGGTCCCAAAGTGGACCGTCGACATAAACACCTGTAATTATAAAAAACATAGCAGCAACATAAGGTAATGTTAGGAGAAATAAATGAGAAAAATATTAATATTCCTTAGTTTTCTAATTATAGCATCCTCAGGCTTCGCAGAAATGCCTGTCACAGTAGTTACTCCCGACAATATCGATAAATTCGAGATCCAATTTTTCGTAAGCATTATTGGAGAAAATGTTTGTGATAAAGGTGTTTATAATTACAAAAATATTTTATTAACCTTAACTCCCAAAAAAAAGAACGCCTTTGATAATATTTTAATCCATTCCCCAATTTTAGATATTAAGGATGAGATAAAATTAATTGCCAAAGCCACTCTATTTGATAATGGATACGAGGTAGCCCCGGATGCCAAACGTCCAAAATTTAATCCTAAAGCTAGATATTACTGGTTCTCGCTTAATCCCGAACTAATAAAATATTCCTCGGTCAGCGTGGTTGTGCTTCCAAAAAAGCCGAAAAATGATAAAAATCTTTGCGTTCAATCAATGAAATATATTTTAGAATTAAGGGATTATATACAATAGCCGTGGGGAGGGAAGGGGACGGTCCGGAAAGGGGTAGTTAGCTTAAAGCGGAGTGTTCCCATGGTTACATTTATGAAAATAAATAATAAGAAAAACACGAAACGCAAATTAATTATTTTATCTATCGGCTGTGCACTCATCCTCTGCATTGCATCTGCTTGGCTTATATCCCATGGAGGATCAAAATCTAAAATATACGACCAGTCATTTGCTAACGTAATAGATTATATGTCAGATAAGTTTACTCTTGATATAACAAAATGTGTAGAACGACACCCAGAAGTATGGGGACCAAGTTTTCTAAAGACATATGAACGCTATTGGATTGAAACAGAAAAATACTTACCAGATAAGGAATTGAAGTTCAAAGCGTGGTATTATCAAATCGGTGGCGAAGATATTATCTTTACAATTGTAAAGATAAATGAAGAACAGACTGAAATAAGCGTCGATCATGTAATTCACTTTTTTGCGACTATTTCATATTTACCTATTAGTGAACAGAGAATCCTTAATATTGTTGAAAAAGAACTCAAAGAGAAAAACTAACTAATGGCTAAGCAAGTAATTACGAGAAGGCAGAAGAATGTGTCGAGGCTTTTGAGGGAGAAGAAGCAGGGGTATCGCGCTAAGCTGAAGGCGGGGAAGAGGAAATAGGGGGGTGTTATGGAGAAGACAAGATTAGTTTTAATATTTCTATTGTTTGCTTCTTGTGTAATTGTTGATCAGCCGTTGTATGCCGGGTTTGGATATGATATCAAATGTTCTAGTTGCGGATTTAACGGAGAATTATTTTATGGTTGTGGCATGGTGTCAAAAGTAATAGCCAATGGATATTGCTATAATTGTGATAAATTTGTATCGCATGGACACGGAACTGCAAAAAACGAAGAAGGTCTTTACCAAAATTATGATGGGTCTACGTGGGAAACGCTGACAGAAGAAGATGTGAAAGCTATGCAAGAACCGATCGGACATGTTTATTGTCCGGACTCAAAAGAAAAAAGAGCGTTGTACCCATGCCCTGATTGCAGTGGAAATTTTGTTCAAATTAAGGAAGACGATTTAGGAAGTATTGAAAATCCAATAACACTTTATTGTCCCAAATGTAACAAAAAAACGTTAAACGTAAATTCTGGGATACTATGGGATTAATGATCACCCGCTCCATGGTCAAGTAAAGCAAAATGGGGACAGACACTTTTTGAGGTTATATATAGCTACAAAAAAGTGTCTGTCCCCATTACCTTGAGAAGGCCAGGTAGCCTGGGATAATAAGGTTGACTACAGGCAGCAGCATTAATACTCCCAACCAGCCCGCTTTATTGCGAACCTTTGATATTCCAACCCACACGATAACGCTGATTACGATATTAATTGGCGGAATCAGAAGGAGCCAGAACCACCAGCCCGGCCTGCGGGCAATCTTACACGTCAGATAGAGATTAATGACAGGCAGCCACGCGAGCCACCCTTTTGGCGTATGAGCCTTTTTGGCTATGATATGCAGAACTAATGAGTAATATACATACAGAGCTGCCAATATCCACCACAGCCGCATGTGGTCTTTGGCCGGCGGTATGGGCATTTTTCCTTCACCTTTTTTAATTATTAGACTTTCCTCTGATCCCGACGTTTCTTCTCGTGGAGCCTGCGTGATCCATGGCCACCTTTGTGCCTGCTCAGGCCGTGCCGCGGTTCTGCCCCATTGAGGCAGTAATCTGCCTATCCATGTCCGAAATCCTCCCGCTGAAGGTGCCTGCGCACCTGCTGCCGCTCCCGCTGCCGGAACAACGCCAGGAACAGCGGCCTGACCAGCGCCAGGGCCTGCTCCCGCCGGTGGAGCACCGCCACCCGGGCCTGCACCGGCTGGCTGACCAGCACCCGCTCCAGGGCCCGGAACACCACCCGGGCCAGCACCTGCGCCCGGTTGAGCACCAGCACCCGGTTGAGCACCAGCGCCAGGCTGAGCACCGGCACCCTCATCCGCATCCGGCGGCTGCTCATCTCTATTAAAAAGTGAAATCAGGCGGTCTAATTGCGGCGGATACCTTCCGGAGATCACCAGATCCGGAGAGGGTCCCGCCGGTTCCTCCGGAGGTGCTACGGGCGTGGCGCCGGCCGCAGACTCCCAGACGAACCTGTAAACATATGGGTCTGTCGTACCCGGCGTAAGCTGAGTATATGCCCAGCCTACCAGGTCTGCGTTATCAAAATCAGTATAACTGTGCCCGCTTAAGAGAGCGGCGGTCACCCCCCATGTAAAGATAGGCGCGAAATCAAATAGTTTCGGGATATCGAACTCCAGCCTTTCGTCGATGCTCGTGTGTCCGGCCAAAGATACTCTGCCGTGGAAAACTTCCGTGGATGTCTCTAAATTCGCGGCGATCTCGCCCATGACATCTTCGATTGTTGCCGCCTCATTCTCATCTTCACGTGAACTCGTCGCCAAGTCAAAACAGCTTTCGGCAAATTGTGCCGCAGGAAGATAAAGGACACCTTTAAGCGTAGCCCCGGAAACCGCCTGGCCGGGATTCGTGATGAAGACGCGCAGTTTCTGCCTGTCGCACCAGGGCAGCTCCGGACAATAGGCCCGGCCGGCCATCCATCCTTTAATTAAATCCAGTAACAGGCGCGGTGTCGGCCTCTCCACCCTCAGCCTGCCGCTGTCGATAAAAACTAATGTATCTCCTGTTTCGCTCATGGAAACCCAGGAATGGTCCCATGTCTCTGAATCGTAGCATGCAAACGGCCTCTCCGTATAAGGCCGCCTCATGAAATAATCTCTATCCCAAAGATATAGACGGTCGTGCCACCCGCCGCTTCCATGAACATGTCCCCTATGGGCGTATATGTATTTACCGTCGAATGAAATATCCACCGCCGTCCAATAATCGCTTTTTTTACATGACCAAAGCGGCCTTCCTCCGCCCGTGGTTAAGAATTCGTATATTCTGCCTCTGGCGCCCAAAGCCACATACCTGCCGTCACCCGATATCGCTGATGAAGCTTGATGTTCCGACTCAAACCTGTAAGTCCAGAGGGGCTGTCCGCTGCTTCTGCTGCATACGTATAAGGTGCCGGTTCTTGAGGTACAGGTATTCGCGGCTACGTATTCGCCGCTGTCCGAGATGGTTATGGATTGTATCTCATGCTCAGAGGGAATGCTCCAAATAGAACCGCTTGTCCCGTTATGTTCTCTTGCCGTAAGAAAGGTATCCCTGTCCAATAGGGAGAAAGCGTTTGAACCGCCTACGGCTATATACCGGCCGTCATAAGAGATATCGATTTTCTTGATGAAATTGCCTCTTTCATCTATCTTCCACTTGTAGGCGTTAACAGGCTCGGGTAATGACTCTTCGCTGCCGCTTATTTCTGATTCGTCTCCCACAAATAGGTAAACCTCGCCTGCACGGTTGCCGGCTGCGACATATCTGCCATTTCCGGAAATCGCTACGCAGTCAAACATGGAATTACTTCCGGTAAATCTCCAGACCGGCTCACTGCTGCCTGGGGCAAATTTCAGGACGCCCGATCCCGATGCCGCAAGATATGTCCCATGATCCGAAATATCGTTAGAATAAAACGTGTATCCCCTGTAATCGCCCTGGCTTCCTTCCGGGAATTTCCACTGTAGCGCCCCGCTTCTATTGAAATATGCAACCGCATGTCCATCTTCTATCGCGACTATTCCGCCTTCTATATCCGCTATAATCGGCGTCTTTAAAATCCCGGCGCCGGCGGCAGTGCCCCGCTTCTCGACAAACTGAGTCTCTTCTTTTTTTTTCCGCGGCTTAAACTTGCGAGAGTTGATGCCGGGCGCGTATCCGGTGTCTTTTGCCGGCTGGGGCGCTGTCGCGCCCGTCTCATCATAGGTATATTCGGGCAAGGGCCTCGTGGGTTTGTCAAGCGGTGTATCGTGCGTATGGCGAGATTCATCTCCCGATATCGGAGGCGGAGATTCATGCGAAGAGTTGCTAAGCGCGACGGTAAAATATTGCGGGGAGGCACTATCCCTTACCACAATCGTTTTTGTGGCGCTTGAGTATCCGGCCGCGCTGCAGGTTACTGTAATATTACGGTATGCGCCGCCCGGAACGGGGATATCATTTACAAGCGCCTCTCCGGACTGGTTTGTGCCGGCCGCGGACGAGTATCCTTGTGCGCTCAGCGATACCGAAGCCCCGGCGATACCCTGATTATTGGCCGCGTTTACTACTCTGATGACCACTTTTGCGAGGGTATATTTTAGAGTGGGCGTAAATTCCGTCGCGCGGGCTTCATTCGGAAAGATAAACAAAATCACAAGAATAATAAAAAATAAGAGGGGACGTTTCACCTTAACACAACTCCTTTCCGCATAAAGACTTGCGTCAGTCACCTGTGCATCTTTTTAGTCGCCGCTGGGGTGGCCGCCGTCGCCGCTGGGGTGGTATGACGGTGAGCCGGATCCCGACTGGTTTATGGCGTTGGAGATGGCGCCCGCGGCTTGTCCTATGGCCCGCCAGGTAGCCTCGTTCGCTCTCTGCTGGGCTATCCTTCTGGCCTCTTCCTGGCGGATCTGCTCGGGCGTTGGAATGCTTACAAAGGCGGCCCCGCCGTCGAATGTGGGAATAATGCCGCCCGAATAGAATTGTCCCATCATGGCATGCATCTTATCCTGATAGCGCTCGAGCGCTATCTTCTTTTCTTCAGGTGTCGCCTGCGGGTTATCAAGAACTTCCTTTAATTCGTCCGGGTTGGACCTCTCCTTCTCACGATGTTCCCGTTCCAGCCCGCGAATCTCAAGCACCAGGTTGAATGCTTCGTGCTCAAGCATCCTGCGTTTATTCCTAATCTTGTTAATCTTATCGGTTAGTGCCTTGCGCGCTGCCCTAGTGGCTTTGTCTGTTCCTTTTCCAAGAGCTTTCTTACTTTTTTCCAGGCGCTCTTCTTCAATATAAAGCTCCTCTACCTGTTTATCTAATTCTATGACTCTGTCGCCCCGTTCATCGTGCTCTCCCTTGCCTTCTTCGCCTGATACTTTTACTTCGCCTTCCGCTTTTGCTTTAGCCGCTTCCTGACGCGCCTTTTCTTCAGCCTGCCTGCGTGCCTCTTCGTCCCTTTTGCGGGCCCTTCTTTCACGGTCCTTTCGCCTTGCACGATCCTGAGCCCATTCAGTGATGGCATTGAGGCCTTGAGCGATATTGCTCAAGGCCGTTTCATCGGTCAGCGTGCGCCCCTCTTGCTGATATGCGTTGTCCCCCGTAAGCACAGGCACAGAATCGATAGCGTAGTCGATATTAACTTCGGGAAGAGGTATTCCGGGAACAGACTCGCCTTCAGGGGCATCAGAGATGCCATATTCTGTCTCAAGCTCAAGCCACTCTCCGTCAAACATCTCGTTCAGCAGACCAACGGAGCTGTTCAGTAATCCCGCCGCTGTGCTGAGCACATCGGCGGCCGCATCCAGAGATTCTTCGTTGACGATATACTCGCCGTGCTTGAAACGCCCGCTTACGCCTATGGGCACGTTACGTAAGTATATCTTTGCGGCACTACTTACCGCCTTGTCAAAGACATAACCCTTTACTTCGCTCTCTAAGTAATTGATGGTGTCATCTATCATCTCTTCGCCGGTCTCATCAAGTATATGCTCATATACCTTTTCGTTATTACTAAGGCGCCCGGCTAAGATCTGCCTCTTTCTCCGGAGCTCCTTTATACCTTCCTCTGTCTTCATCTTCTCCTTGTCTTTATCATATTTTTCCCATGCATCTTCAATGCGCGCGAGCTTATGCCTGGCCATCCTGTCCTCATTGGTAAGCTTCATAAGGTCGCTGTCAATTTTCGCCACTGCTTCACGTTTAGGCTCAGGGCCCAATGAGTGTCTTTGCAGCTCAAGCTTTTCCTTCTCGTGCGATATCTCTTTTGTCCTCCGCTCCAATTCACCACGCTGAAAGACAGGCCCGCCGAATTCACCCTTTAATACAGAGTTGTAATAATGGTATCTGAATGCCAGCTCGTCTGTTGAGGCCCTCAGTTCGGCGGCCGCCATATCGTAGTTCACAAAACGCTCAAAGAGCGTTGCCCCATAAAAAGTTCCGCTGACGGCTGCTCCGGCATAGCCGATGGCGGCTATAAGGGTGACTACCGCATCCGCGTTTGGATTGCCGAGAAGGACGGTTGAGATAAGGATAAATGATATAATTTTCGATAATCTATTTCTCATGTTTTTAGCGCGCATCTTCCGCCTCTTCTATGGGAACCGGGAGTGTCTGGACGAAGACGACCTTTTCGCCTTGCAATGCCACTTTAACCTGATCGAAGTAGTCGTACATCGTTACGCCTTCCATCAGGTCGGAATTGATCTTTCCGCTCGCGGCCGGCTTACCGAGTATCTTTTCCATATCTTTCATCGTCATGCCGTATTTGAACTCTGTCGGCCTGAAGTCCGGCCACTGGAAGTAGTCCGGGAGCCTTTTTTGCGGCACAAATCGCAAAAACCTGCCGTTTGAGAAGGAAAAGCTTCTCTCGCAGCTAAAATATGTCCAGACCTCAACACGCTTTTCTGCGTCCATCAAAAGGGCAAAGATATCGGGATAGCCGAAGGCATCTACAAGTTTCTGCTGATCTTTTGACAGGCGGTCTTTTGTAAGGACGCCGCATCCCAGCACAATAAGCGCTATTACGACGGAAATGCAGATTGTGAAAATCAAAAATTTCTTCATAAACTATTCTCTAATGTCTCTACGTAATTCATCAGATTGTCGCAGAGATTGGCGTATGAGGCGGTTCCAAACTCGAAGCGGGCGCGCTTAAGGTCGCTTGAACAGAGCCCCAGCTGTTCTGTCCAGACAGCCTTCTGCTCGTCTGTCCACTCCTTGTCCGGTGAATAATGGGGGAGGAGGCCGGCCAGCCTGGCATACGCCAAATTGAGAAATAGAAATCCATTTCTATTGCCGGTCCGGCCCTCTTTCATTTTATTAAGGGTGTTCTCGAACTTTGTCATCATCTCGATCGCTTCTTCGTACTCCCCTGAGACCAGCGCTTCATTTATTCTGTCTATGGTGACGGCGCATTGGACATCTTTTTTTACGTTTTTCATGAAAGCGGCGGCCCAATAGTCTATCTGCGGCAGGAATCTCTTGACCGATACTTTGTAATCGTTATCATTGAGCTTCTGATAGCCCTTCACAAAGTCTATAAGCTCGGGATTTGTAAAGTATTCACGGGCGAGTTTATAATATTCACCGGCGTATGTGAAAGGATAACACGCCCTTCTCAGATATGCCATTGCAGTGTAGTTAGTATCGGAGGGTTTTATCGATTTCGTATTTTCTATCGCGCATATGTAGTAGTAGAAGCCCTTAGATATATATAAAAAACCGTGCGCCTGGCGGTTACCCGGATCGATCATTCTGGATGAAGCGAATATTTGAATGGCCAACTCCAGATATTGCTTTGCTTCTGTGTAGTTGGCCGTGTTATAGGAAGCGCCGGCTTTGTCAAAATGGGCGACGCCCGAGGAGAAGACCTCCTGCGACCAATCAGCCGGCTGTGACTCTACGGCCTCTCTTAAGCCTTTAGCTAAATTTTCAAGATTTTCGTAGGCTAATAAAGCCCCCTCTGAGCCTGGATCGAGCTCTATAGCCTTCTGATAATACTCGGCGGCAGAGCCATATCTCCCCGCCTTCTGATATTCGGCGCCGCGGTCATTATACTCAGCCGCGGTTTCAGGCTCATTTTTACGTCTGGCGACATATTCGGACCCGGCATCATCACCCGCGTCATTCCATTCGGCCATGAAGCCCTCAATAGCAGATCCGATAAAATCAAGGTTTAACAAAAGGGTCCATGAGACATATAATACGAGGATAATAGATAGGGTTAAGACGATTTTTTTCATATAGATACGCGGCTTGGGCTTCATTCCCTTCTAATTAAGAAGTGTACCACATATTCCGCTTGCCGTCCAATTTTTAGGTTGTTTTCTTTGTAAATTAGGGTAAACTTTAAGGTATGAGGGCGCTAAAGATATTACTTAAAACTTTTGCCGCGCTTATAATCGTCAGCGCGCTTTTCGCGGCCGGCGCGGCGGTGCTGGTAAAAATGCGCTGGAAGCCCACAGTAGAGCGATTCTTGAGCGATGCCCTGGGCGTCGGCATAAAGTTTGAGGGAGCGGCCTTGAACCCGAAGGAATACGCGCTTACGATACGCGGCCTGAAGATTTTGAGCGGCGGAGAATTTGAAAGAAATACCTTTTACGGCGAAAGATGCACGCTCATGCTGGATAAGGACCTGTATGATGAAGAGGAGAGGCTGTTCGTAAAAGAGGTGGTTATTGAAGGCGGAGAGCTGAGCCTGGAGAGGAATGAAAAGGGGAGATGGAATATCGAACGCGCCGAATTGCCGGAGGCTGATTTTGGGCCCGGGGCGGCATACGCGGCGGAATCAGAAGGCGGGGCGCCGCTTTACACTTTTGTAAAAAGCATAAAAAAGGTCAGCATACGGGACTCCGGCATTCTTTTTAAGGATAAATATGTCCCGGGAGGGCCGTTCGAGATGGCCTTCTATGATTTCGATTTCAAGCTTGACTCCGAAGAGGAATTTGAATCCGTATACGGCTATATACCGATAAAAGTTGAGGCGGATTTCAACATTGAGAATAGCCTTAACAGGGACAGTAAGATTAGCGTAAAGGGAAAGATCGCGGCATACCCGGGCAGCGCAGCCATGGACATGACCGTCATTGCCTCTTATGTGGACCTGATGCAGTTTCTGCCCTATTTTGAGAGTTATACGCCGTTCTCCTTCAATAGCGGCCTTTTCAGCTCCACGACAGAGCTTTCAATAAGGGACAATATGATAGATTGCTCTACGACGATGTTATTTCATAAGCTGAATCTGCTCATAGACAAGGGAATGGAAAACGCGCAGTTTCTGGAGACGAGCGTGAATAACCTGGCCCCGTATCTTATGTCGCGCGGCGAGATACTTTTCGATTTTGTCGTTAAGGGGCCCGTAGATAACCCTAAAGCGAACGTAGGGCCCAAGGTGAAGTCGGCCATGACCGCCCTTTTCATGGATGGGATCGGCAAGGCCTTACAGTAGTTACAAATACTCTCATAACCGGCTCAAATTGGGACGTTTAACCCGCTCCCGGCACCTTCCGCATGTGCGGCAGCCTCAGGCACATTCCGCTTGGTTTTATTCTCTATTGTGATATAATCTAAACATGAAAAAGCTTCTGCACATAATCGCGACGCCGAGAGGGGAGGAGTCCCGGACGCTCAAGGTCTCCGGGGCATTTCTGGGGCAGTTTAAGAAAAAATATCCGGATAAATAGTCAGACGGCAACTTCAATGATTGTAATAGGTTACAAAAGAAATGCACACACCGTATTTTATTTGTAACCCCATGCGCAACAAATAGGCGCGCAACACGTCTGATTGATTGTTAAAGTTAGAACCATTAATGTTATTATGATTTTTTTCATCTTTATTTATGTCTCCATATCGGCATGAATTAAATACAACAATTTTGCTTGCTTCTATTATAACATGATAGAATGCTGGATAACATTGCTATTTCTCATTTAATAAAGGCTTATAGTGCAATGTCTGGTTTTATCAGCTTCTTCGGTCAGACAATAGACCTTAAGCTCCTCTTTTAATATCTACTTTAATCTTGTCAAATATTTCCCCGCGGAGTATAATTTATACACAATACGTTTTAAGCGATAAGTGGAGCCTCCCAAAGTGGACCGTCTCCATTTACTCAGTGGCAAAATGGGCAAAGATGACCATCCAAGAAAAGGAGCACAATGAAAAAACGCATGAAGACTAAAAGTTCCTCAACCTCTGCGGTTGCCGATCAGGATATCGTGGGACTTCTTACTGCATTGGTCCAGAAGCTTACCTCTTTCGAAGCGAAGATAGACACAGTCCTCAGCCGGATCCCATCACAACCTTTTGTGGCACCCCCGCAGCAGCCGACGTCGGTCTCTTCATCCGAGCGGCGCAGGGAACCCAGGACCATGCACAAAGTGATCTGCGCAGATTGTGGCAGGGGTAGTGAAGTCCCGTTCAAACCGAGTGGCGGCCGTCCGGTCTACTGCAAGGAGTGCTTCACAGCACGCAAGAATAACGGCACCTTCAAGCCGCGAGGGGATGGCAGGCCAAAAGAAGGGTCGCCAGTACATGTTAGTCCGCCCGAAAAGCCAGAGGCGGTCAAGCCCGCGAGGCCAGTCAAAAAAGAGAAGCCGGCGACAAAGGAGAAAAAGAAAAATAGGCGAAAAAAAAGTAGATAGTAGACGATCTACGTCGCCTATTGTGACAATACCAGACGCTTTACGTCCCAATCGGGAAAGTGTTACTGGCCCAAGACAGAAAGTGTACCCTTAAAAAAGTGTCGCGTCTAATTTTTGAAAAACATAGACATTCTATATCAAAAAAAGAGATCAGCGCTCTGCCTATCAAACATTACACCGGCCCTATCCATGTGATAGATTCGGACGAGAAAATGAGAGCGGCCGTGCGGTCTCTCGGCAGAGAGAAGGTCTTAGGTTTTGATACGGAGACGAGGCCCGCTTTTTATAAGGGCATATCCTATCTGCCGTCCCTGCTCCAGCTTGCTGCCGGCGACGGGGTATACATATTCCAGATAGGGCGTATCGATTCTCATAAACCGCTTGCCGGTATTCTGGCCGATCATAATGTGGTGAAAGCGGGCATTAGCGTCTCGGAGGATATAAAGAAACTGAAAGATGCATTGCCCTTCGAGCCCTCACGTTTCATCGAACTGGCGGGCATGGCGGCCAAGGCCGGAATAAAGAACGCAGGCATACGCGGCCTGGCGGCGCTGCTATTCGGTTTCAGGATATCCAAATCGACGCAGTGCTCCCGCTGGGATGCGCCGACGCTTGCGCACGCGCAGATAGTTTACGCGGCTACCGACGCATGGATATGCAGAGAGATATATTTCGCGCTGAAAAAATGGGTCGGGTAAACGTCTATTTCCACATTTTAGCCACTCGTGATTATATAGGTTGCAAGGGGAGTGTCATTTGTGATACATTACACTAAAAGAGAGGCCTGATGTGAAGAAGCATTTAAAGCGTAACAGAACACCAGCCGCGCGGAAGGATGAGCCGGGTATAGCCGGCCTCATCAATGATATGCAGCAGCAGTTGAACGCCATAGAGAAGAAGCTGGATAACTTGATCAGCCAGTCTTCAAGCAGGCCTTTTGAGAAAAGCTATTCACAGAAGCCTGCCCGGCACTTCGATCACGTTCCTCGCCATGATAGAGGAAGAGAAGGCAACAGGGACGGCGAAAGGACTCTTACCCGGGTCATTTGCTCGGGCTGTAACAAAGAATGCGAGATACCGTTCAAGCCCAGCGGGGACCGTCCGGTATATTGCAAGGAATGCTTTGTAAAGCGAAAGAAATCTAAACCGTTTAACGCAAACAGGGATAATAGGTCCGAAGACAGAGATTTTCCCCGTAAATATCATTCCGATAAGCAGCAGGGTAAAAAATGGCAAAAGCCCTTCAAGAAGAAAGAGCCATTTTACACGCGTATAAAGTAACACGCTGAAGCATTTGACATAAAATCAGGCGCTTTACATAACTTGTTGCGTAATAAAAAATTATAAATAAATCATTCATTCAATATTTTGTCTGTAATCTATTGTAAGTACAATAGTCGCGCAACAGTCTAATGTTACCCAGCCAAGAAATTATGAAGAAAACATTTATAATAGACGGATACAACGTAATACATAAAATTCCGGAGCTGTGCGCTAAACTCGAAGAAAGCCTCGAAAGCGCTCGAGATGCTTTGGTAATAGAAATACAAAGTTGGAAAAGACGGTACGCTGACTCAAAGGCATATATTGTATTCGACGGAAAAAACGAAGACATTTTTGATGATCTGCCTACTCGGATATTAGGAATCGATTGTGTCTTTACCAGGTCCAAAGAATCCGCTGACGACCGAATAATAAGCATGGTGCGAAACGCGGAAGCCCCATCTCTTATAACTGTTATCTCAGATGACAACCAGGTGAGGAATGGCTGCAGGATGCAAGGGGCTCAAGTACAATATTCGTCTTTTATCAGCATAAATAAGAAAAAGCCCCACAGGCCGGTTAACCGCATCAACAATATTGATAATAACATGCAAGAGCAGGAAATAACCGACTATTACAAGAAACATTTGATCAATAAAGGAATCCTATAGCAAAATATCGTAGGGTTTCCAGCTCTCCGCCACTCCCTATTCAATCTCATCGGAATTGTTGTAACCTATATATTCTCCAGCAACATATAACTGCGAAAAGAAACACCTACCGTCAGTTATCATCTGTCTCAGAATCCCTGTTTTTACCGCTATTGTTGGTAAACTGTTGGTAGAAATAGGAGGTGGTAGTTGTGAAAGCGATTATTTACGCCAGATGCAGAACAGATGAAAGCAGGCAGGATGTGGAAGTCCAGTTAGGCCAGCTGAGACGAGAGTACGAGCAAGAATTTGAGTACGGTTCCGGGTATAAGGGTGATCAGCCTAAGCTAAAAGGCTGTATAGGGCAGATAAAAATGGGGCTATATATAATTTATTATTTTACCCCCAATATTTTCTTTAATTCTTCGAGTAACTTAGGATTAATTTTACACCCCAGCGCTTTTGCTTGTAGTATATCTCTTAGACTTTTATCATATTCTTTTTTGATATAATAGGCAATCCCTCGGTTGTTATAGGCTAAAGCATGGTTGGGGTCGATTTCTATTACCTTATTGTAATCTAATAACGCCTGGTTGATGTTGCCTTGTTTTCGATAAAGCAGGCCTCGATTAAGGTAGGCTAAATCACAATTGGGGTCGATTTCTATTGTCTTGTTGTAATCTAAGAACGCCTGGTTGATGTTGCCCTTACTTCGATAGGTATTACCTCGATTATAGTAGGCTAAAGCATAGTTGGGGTCGATTTCTATTCCCTTGTTATAGTCTAAGAGTGCCTGGTCGAGGTTGCCTCGGTCTTGATAAAGCAGGCCTCGATTATAGTAGGCTAAAGCATAGTTGGGGTCGACTTCTATTGCCTTGCTGTAATCTAAGAATGCCTGGTCGAAGTTGCCTTTCTTTTTATAGGCATTCCCTCTGTTGTTGTATGGTCTGGCTTTATGGGGAGATTTACAAGTTACATCATTCCATAGAGTAAGCTCATCTTTCCAGACAAAATTTCTATAATAAGTTAATATTGAATAAGAAGTAACTATCATAAGTAGAATTATAACCACCTGCTTTAGGGCATTCTTTCCGAAAAGATAATACATGCCACTTACTATAAAAAGGCTATAACCAACGATGGGTAAATAAAGCCTGTGTTCAAATATTACATCATCAAGAGGCACAATGCTTGATTCCGGCAATAAAGTTATAAAAAACCAGAAAATACCAAATGACAGTAGTCTATATCTAGGGAATATACGGATTGCGCCCATTATAATTGCGGCCAGGATAAATAAACTGCCTAATGTATTTATATCCATTAAGTTCTTAGCTATTGGGTAGTCATAGTCCAGATTCTGGTTTAACGGCGCAAAAAGAAGCCTTATGTAAGTTAATATAACGCGAAATTGAGTTAAAAAATACGCCCCCCCTTTATTGAGAGGCTTGTCTATTAACCGCTGTATGCACATAAAGTTTTCAGACCTGGTAGAAAATAATAATAAAGGAATAATTAATATTGTAATCAGGAAATATAAGGCGTATTTCCAGTTAGCATATCTTTCTATATTAAAGAAACAAAATTCACATAATAGTACTATTAAAGGTAAGGTCGCCGCGTTTTCCTTAGTAAACATGCTGAGTATGCAGAAAACGTAGGAAAAAGCGTAAAAAAAAGGCCATTTTGAGGTAGCTTTATTATCTATCTGTAATAGCCTTGTCTTAATATAGAAACATAGTGAAAAAAGATAAAAGAATCCTACTAAAGAACTACTCCTTTGCCATATGTAAGTGACAGATTGTGTCTGAACAGGGTGGGTTACGAATATTAAGCCTACAAATAAAGCTATAGAATCAGCGTATTTAGAAATAGCGTTCTTCTTCATTGTAGGCGTAGAAAGGATAAGTATAGTCAGCCAGAATACTAGAATAGCCGAAGCTAAATGGATAGCTGTATTAAAGACATGATAGGAAAATACATTAACTTTGGAGAAATGATAGTTTAAAGCAAAGGTAAGAATAGTGATAAACCTGGCGGGCCAGGCATTCCAAATATTTCGCAGATTCCAAATGTCTCTTATGGCAAAATTATTAACTATACCAGATCCGTCATCAAAATGAAATGAGTTAAAAAAAGTATTGGAGTAGACTATAAACCCGAATAAAAGCAGTATGATGATACTCAGTAATTTATAATTTCGATTAAAAAATCTTGTTAACATAATAATCCATTATCAATAGTTAAAAGCGACAGTTCTATTCTTTTGCGATATTTATATATTATACCAAATTGCGCTTACTGTAAATATTTTTTTATCATTGCATAGCAAAATGGGGACAGACACTTTTTACATAATTAGGGACGAAGCCTAATTACTAAAGTGTCTGTCCCTATTTTATCGTAGAGTTAGATACTTTCTACTTACTTGAATTTCACCCCTTTCCACCTTGCCAAAACCAGCCCGCAGGAGTAAAATAATTACTTGCCACAAACAGATCAGGGTGTTGCAACAGTATCTTGAGCCTAAGGTCTGATATAGCTAACCAAAACAAACGGATTTTTCCAATATATGAAACTAACCATTCATCGCGGGACTCAAGAAATCGGTGGTAGCTGTGTAGAGCTAAACACAGGAAAGTCTCGAATACTTATAGATCTCGGAATGCCGCTTGTAAATGATAAAAAAGAGTCTTTTGATTCAAAAACACTTACCAATAAATCTCCGGATGATCTTAAAAAACTAAAAATCCTTCCTGACATAAAGGGTCTGTATAGAGGTGAAGAAAAAGCCATAGACGGCATTCTTATTTCTCATTCCCATATGGATCATTATGGGTTTCTCAAGTTTGTGAATCCTGATATACCGATCTATATGAGTGAAGGCGCTAAGATGTTGGTCGAGATATCGGATATTTTTATTCCTCATAAAACGGGGAATCTTAATGTAAAGACTATTGATAAAATAAAGAGTTTTGCTATAGGAGAATTTAAGGTCGATTCGTATCTGGCAGATCATTCAGCTTTTGACGCGCGTGCGTTCTTGATCGAAGCTGATGGTAAGAGAATATTCTATTCAGGTGATTTCAGGGCCCATGGGAGGAAAAGCGTTCTATTCAAGCGTATGATCTCGCATCCACCGGAAGCTATTGATGCCCTGCTTATGGAAGGATCAATGATCGGAAGGAGTAATCAGGCCTATAAAGATGAAAATGCCATACAGTCCCGGATCGAAAAGATCTTAAAATCCAGCAATAACGTAACTTTCCTGTTTACCTCATCGCAAAATATTGATAGGCTCGTCTCAGCGTACAAGGCATGTATTAAAACCGGACATATCTTCGTAATAGACATTTATACAGCTTATATTCTGGACAAGCTTAGAAAAGTATCAAAGGGCATTCCGCAATTCAACTGGCGAAACATCAAGGTAAAGTTTTTGAAAAACCAGGCCGACACACTGGCAAAGAAGGTATCAACAAAACTTCTTTATCATTACAATACACAAAAGATAGACATATTCGAGATAAACAGAAAGAAAAACAAGATCCTTATGCTTGCGCGTGATAATTCGATTTTTCCCAAGATCATAAAAGGCATAGACGATCCCAGAGGCGCAACAGTCATCTATTCAATGTGGGGAGGCTATTTAAACGACAGATTCCGCGACTTCTGCGCAAATAAAGGCCTTACAATCGAACAAGTCCACACAAGCGGCCATGCTACAGTTGAGGATCTGGAAGCATTTGCGAAGGCCATAAGCCCAAAAACGTTAATACCGATCCATACTTTTGAAGGACAGAAATACCCGGAGATGTTTGAAAACGTTAGAATCTTAAAAGACGGCGAGCTTTTTGAGATTTAAATGTTAGATACGCGCCATAAATAGGAGGATTTACTATGCAGATAGAAGTGTTTTCTTTGTGTGACGCAGCTACGGTTAACGCCGGTAAGTTAAATATATTGGGAGCCTTTGATACGATTTGGGCAAGAAAAATACCGATTGTGCATCCCCAATGTTCCGTTGCTCTCAGAATCAGATTTGATCGTATTGAAAAGGGCGACCATAGTATATCAGTAAATTTTGTTGATGAAGATGGTAAGCATATTATGCCGGCAGCCAACGGCACTATAAGAATAAATATCCAGAATGGGCAGCGTTCCGCATCCGCGCATTTAGTCCTGAATATACAGGGCCTTAATCTTAAGAGGTGCGGGGAATATTCAGTGGATCTGGCTATAGATGGCAGAAGGGATTTATCTTTACCTCTTTATGTGAGAGAACATAAAGAGCGAAAATAATCTCATTACACTTAACAGCGTAAAAACTAATAAAGCTTATTTAAGGAAGATGAGCCGATGAAATTATTGCGGACTATAATTATATTCGATCTTGAGACAACCGGCACATGGGTTGAAAAGGATAAGATCGTTGAGATCGGCATGGTTAAATTGATGCCGGACGGGACAAGGCAGACTTATGTAAAGCGTGTCAATCCGGGTATGCCGATCCCAAGGAATGTCAGCCGCCTTATTAATATTAACGATGATGACGTTAAAGACGCGCCGCCTTTTAAGGATATAGCTAAAGAAGTGACGGAGTTTATAGGCGATTCCGACCTGGGCGGGTTTAATATCCTGAGGTTTGATCTGCCTATTCTTGAGCGCGAGCTTTATGGTGCCGGCTTTAGCTTTTATTGGCGCGAACGGGACATTTACGATGCTCAAAAGGTTTATCACATACATGAAAAGAGAGATCTGACAGCCGCTTATAAACTATACTGCGATAAAGAGCTTGAGAATGCTCATTCCGCCCTTGGTGACGCTGAGGCGACAGTTGAGATATTTGATTCCCAGATCAAAAGGTATGGGGCTCCGGAACAGGGTATAGAGTCTTTGAAAGATTTTGATTACGAGCGCTCCAGCGCATATTTTGATAAAGAGCGTAAGTTTTTCTGGTGGAACGGGCATCTGTATCCCGTATTCGGAAAGTACGGAAGGAAAAAACATATACAAGATATACTTAAGATAGATCGTCGGTATTTAGAGTGGATGCTTAGCTCTGATTTTAGTGAAGAAGTTAAAATGATGATTAAAAATGTTCTCAGCGGCAAATTTCCGCAAGCACCCGAGAACTTATAATTTTTTTATCCCGTATGGTAATCCCAGACGGCTTTTATATCCGAAAGAGGAACCACAGAAAGCTTTTTCCCCAATTTATAATTTGTTTTTCCCGGGTATATAACCCATAAATGCGCAAGCTCGAGATCTTTTAAAGCTATTTCCATGGATCTCGTTTTTCTCGGGGCATCGGAGTATTTAAATTCTACGCCCCAGTTTTTTCCTTTATGCTGCCAAAAAAGATCTAGCTCAGCCCCCGCATGCGTTTGCCAAAAGTAAAGTTCCTCATCGCGTTTATTCAGGCTTCTGGCGATACACTCAAGAGCAAGGCCTTCCCATGAGGCGCCAAGCTTATTATGCGAGAAGAGTTGTTTTTTATTACCTATAGATATGAGAGAGTGAAAAATACCCGAATCTCGTATATATATTTTCGGGCGTTTTATAAGACGCTTTTTTGTATTGGTGTACCATGGTTGCAAAACTCTGAGCATAAAAGTTCCTTCAAGGATATTTATGTATTTTTTTACAGTCATGTCTGAGATACCGAAAGAGCGGCCTATTTCCGAGTGATTTACCACCTGCGAATGATAATGGCTTATCATGATCCAGAATTTTCTAAGAGTGCGGGCAGGTATGAATATTCCCAGTTGCGGAATATCTCTCTCAAGAAAAGTGCTTATGTAATTTTCAAGCCATAAAAAAGATTCATCATATGATTTTGCCAGATAAGATCTTGGGAAGCCTCCTCGCAGCCATAATTTTTGCAGGTTCTTTTTTCCTATGTCTGAAAGAGTAAACCCGCCCAGGCGATGATAGGCTATTCTTCCCGCAAGCGATTCCGAGCTTTGCTGTATTAAATCCTTTGAAGCGCTCCCCAGTATTAGGTATTTCTGTTTTGGGTTTGAATCTACGAGATAGCGGATAAGCTGGAAGATGTCGGGTGCGCGTTGTATTTCGTCTATTACTATAAGCCCCTTGAGGTCCTCAAGCGCTAGCTGGGGGTTTTCAAGCCCGACCGAATCGCGCGGGTTTTCAAGGTCAAAATAATACTCGAATCTAATTTGATTGGCGATAACAGTTTTTCCGCATTGCCTGGGTCCCAGGATTGCCGTAACCGGAAAAGAAGAAGTTAGGTTATTAATATTTTCAGTCTCGGTTTTTCTTTTGATCAGTTTTTTCATGCTATAAGTATACGCTATATTCATTGAAAAGTCAAACTATAACCTTGAGATTTCAAGGCAAAATATAGCCATGTATTTATGTAATTAGGCTCCGCCCCTAATTACTAAAGTGTCTGTCCCCATTTTTCCCAAGCATATTTCGCTTGGGATTTATTGTTATTGGGGGTATAATTTATATAGCTTATTTACAAATAACACACTCCTTGTGAATAAACCGAAATAGGAACATTGGAGTACTTATGCGAAAAATAGGACTACAAATTTTTATAACTTTAATATTCTTGTTATCCGTAGTCAGTGCCAGGGTTTACTGCGATGAAATAAATCTTAAGAATGGTAATTCTATAAAAGGTATTATTATAAAAGAATCCGAAGGATCGTTGACTCTTGAGATCGGGATAGGATCCATTACTGTCTTGAAAGAAGATATGGAGAGCATAAACAGGACTACAGAAGAAGAAAACGATCTTTTGAGGTCAGAATGGACAAGAAATAAGGCGGATAGGCAAAAGGAGTATCAGCGCATGAAGGAAAATGCATCAGAGGCTAATGCGCAAGAGATCGATTTAGAAGCGTTAGATGGATCAAGAAAAGACAACGTCGCAAAAAAAGAGAGTGAAAAGGCCTCGTCGGAAAAACCCTGGTATGATTTTACAAGCCCTGAATCGACTTTTAATAGTCATATGTATGCTTGCAAAGCCTTGGACTTTGAAAAAAGCGATCTGTGCTATACAAAAGAATTTCAGAGTTTCACTAAAACTAATAAAGAATATAGATCCCATCGCAATACCGGGCAGCTGCGAAACGCATATGACTATTGGCATAATAAACCCTATAAACTTGAAATGCACAGAAACAAGGCCATAATGCGCTTTTCGCCCCCATTTAAAAGGCCGGAACCCTTCTATTTTGTTAAAGAGGCGGATGGCTGGAAAATAGACGGGATGTTTTCGTTCAATAATTTAATAATCGAGAATAGCGGTGGCTGGTTTTGGCGTAATTCCAAAATCGACAACGAAAAGGTATGGTTAAGCAAATAGGTCGAATATCACTATTCGCGCTTTAGCTGAATAGTCAGTCTGATTTTGGCAAAATGGGGCAGCTGTCCCCATTTTATCGTAGAGTTTTCGGCTCGTCGCCATCCCATTGCCTTGCCAATTCCCCTCATTGCTGGTATACTTGAAGGAAACGAGGAGGCGTTGAATGACAATTGAAATGATACGATCAGCGCTAGGCTGGTGTTCTATAATCAATATAGGATTACTCCTGTGGTGGGTTTTTGTTATTACGTTGGCACACGATCGGGTCTATAAATTTCACGGGAAATGGTTTAAGTTGTCGGTAGAAAAGTTTGACGAGGTCCATTATACGGGCATGGCGTTCTTTAAGATAGCCATATTTCTTTTCAATATTGTCCCATATTTCGCATTACGCATTATTGGTTCATAGGAAAAGGGGGTAACATGCTGGTGGTATTATCGGTAAGCATTTTTGCGGTATGCCTGGCTGTGGGGTTTTTCCTGCTCTTACGGCCGGAGCTGGTGATAGAGATGCAGAGGCGGTTCTATGCATTGATAAACTGGCGGATGGAGCCTATCTCTATGGAGAAGGAGATACGCAATACCAGGATAATGGGCGGTGCCTTGATCGTTCCGACCTTGGTAGTGATAGTCTTATTTATCGTAGCTAATGTATGAATTAGAAGACATGGACACGCAAAAACAACAAGCCCAAAAATGGTATTATAAGACATCTGTCCTTGTAATAGCCTTTCTTTGCGTAGGGCCCCTGGCATTGCCGCTGGCGTGGCTCAATCCCACTTACACCAAGCTCAATAAGATAGTGATAACTCTTATTATGCTAGTCGTTGCCTACTTTCTTTGGAATATCTGTGAGGATTCATTGAGGGCCATAGGAGATTATTACAAAATGTTCAAGGAATTGAATTATTAACGCGCAAAGATTGTCAGGCGCTTTGGTATACCAAGAAAGGATTATGCGCAATAGGTGAGGGAAAATGATGCAGAAAGTAGCGTTTATAGCCGCAATTGTATTACCTTTGTGGAATATACCGCTTATCCTGAGAGTCATAAGTAGAAGATCCTCGGAAGATATAAGTATATACTGGGTGCTGGGGGTATGGACATGTTTTTTGCTGATGGCTCCGGAGGCCTTCCGATCCCCTGACCCTGTCTGGCGCGCGTTTAATATCATGAATCTTATACTTTTTTCCGCGGTTGTGATCGTTGTATTGATGTATCGAAAGCCCCAAAGGAGAGATTGAGCGATGATCCGTATTGATTATGATAAGTGCTGTTGGAAAGACGGCAAGTGTGTCAGCGGCTCTTGCGTACCGGCATGTAAATACGGCGCGATAATATCAGAAACATAAGAGGCAATAGGGGGCAGCATGAGATTCGCGGTAAGCGGCCATAAAGAGGAAGCCTTAAAAGCGAAAATGGCTTTTTTGGGTATCAAAGAAGCGGATATTGAGGAAAAGTTCATACGCTCAGGCGGAAGGGGTGGGCAAAATGTCAACAAGACCTCCACGTGTGTCTATCTTAAGCACAAGCCTTCAGGGATAGAGGTCAAGTGCCAAAAGGAGCGCTCCCAGGCGTTAAATCGCTTCCTGGCTAGAAGGATCCTTACCAATAAGATCGAATCACTTATACTGGGTAAAAAGGCGGAAAAACAGAAGAGAATAGAGAAGATAAGGCGCCAGAAGCGAAAACGCTCCAAGAAAGCCAAAGAGAAGATCCTCAGATATAAAAAGATGCGCTCGGAAAAGAAGAAACTGCGAAGGCCTCCCGACGTAGAATAAGGAGAGAGCGGATGTTGCCAAAAATAAAAAAAGCCCACAAACTACATGGACTTTTTATTATAGGTTGTAGGCCTATTTAGCTTTCGCTACTTACTAACCACCTCCTAACCTATAACAAGTATACCTGACAGACAAGGCTAATTCAAGTATTGCAATTTCCTAACTTTTACGATATAATCCCAATTAGACGCGCAATAGAGCGTGTTAGAAGGAGACAAACATGCAAAGAATAGTAAAAATGCTTATACCGGTTATCCTGATGAGTTTTTTTGCAGTCGGATGCGGCGGCAGAGTAAGCGAGACCAGGCCCATACCTGAAATAAAGACAGAGGCCCAGGCGATGTCAGTGAATCAGCTTAAAGCCATAATAGCTAAATATGAACAGGCGATCCAGCTCAAAAAAGCCGAGATCGCCAAATTGACTGAAAGGATCAAGCAGATCCCAATAGCTGATATGCTTGGAGAAGAGTCAAATAAGATCAAGGTCGATATCAAGAGTATGTCAACTTCCATAAGAGCGCTTATGGATAGGCTTAATGTCTATTCACAGGAACTAAGCAAGAAGCTCTAAGGCTCAATCCGCCAGATATTTCGCCGCGGAAAAAGCAGCAATCGCTCCATCCCCTACAGCCGTAGCGATCTGCCTTAAGTTTTTTGAGCGGATATCGCCCGCGGCAAATACACCTTCTACATTCGTTCCCATTTCTTCATCAGTAACGATAAAACCGTATTTCAATTTTAGTGTATCGCCGAATATCCCGCTATGCGGCTCAATGCCGACAAAAATAAATATCCCGTCTACATCAAGGGTTCTTTCCTCGCCCTTTACGCTGACCAGGATATGTTTATTGCTTTCATGGCTGAAGTCTATCTTCCGGACTGTAGCATTATGAAGAAATTCTATCTTGGGAACCGCTTTTACTTTATTCCGGATTAATTTGTCCGCGCGGAATTCTTCCCGCCTGTGGATGAGGAATATTTTCTTCGCAAATTTTGACAAAGTCACCGTCTCTTCGAGAGCCGTATTTCCGCCGCCGACAACGGCAATAGTTTTATCTAAATATAGATGGCCGTCGCATGTAGCGCAGTAGGATACACCCTTACTCATATGTTCTTTCTCTCCCGGAACATCAAGCATGCGGGGTTGGGCGCCTGTACAAATAATAACAGTCCGCGCCCTTATGAGGCCTTTGGGGGTATTCAGCTCTTTTATTTCATCGGCGAAATTTACGGAAGTCACCTGGCCGTGCAGGATCTTTACATCCATCTTTACAGCCTGGCTTTCCATTTCCCCGGCGAGATGGCTGCCTGATACGGGCTTATCAAGGCCTGGATAGTTTTCAATGCTGCTGATCGTTGCCATTTGCCCGCCGCATACGACCTTCTTTTCGATCAGCAACGTCTTCAGGCTGTATCTTCCGGCATACATAGCGGCGGAAAGTCCGCCGGGACCTCCGCCTATGACAACAACATCAAATACCTGGGAGATGTCCGCATTTGCGCGGCCGCTGCCCAGAGTAAAATTAAACATGGTGATCCTTATCCTGCGGACTCGTTTATTTTTTTGATGATAACAGGAGCCGGAACTGCGCCTAGCTGACTCGATGTTTCATTGATAACAGTATGAGGGACTCCGCTTACCTTGTACTTGCTTGCCAGTTGAGGAAATTGCGAGGAATCTATCATGTCCGATCTTACTTTGCCGCTTACCCTCGCCATCTGATGAGCTACTATTGTGGCGGCCGGGCAGTGCGGGCAGCCGGGGGAGACAAAGACCTGCAGATGAGCATCTTTTTTAAGGCCCTTCAGGTATTTGTTTTCTTCATCGGTAAACTGGGTCTCGCCGGTCGAGACTAAGTGGATGCTTTCGATTAATGACACGAAATCATATCCGGTAGGCATGCCGTATAGGCGTATACCATAATCTTCCCGGCCAACGACAGCAGTAGCGGGGACCTTATCGATACCATACTTATCAACCTGTTCCTTATCCGCTTGGATATCAAAGACCTCCACGGAGATCTTACCGGATAGATCCGCGATCTCTTCCATAAGTTTTTGATTGTCCCCGCAGTGCCGGCAATCGTCTTTTTTAGTGAAGATCACAAGCTTCACATCATCCTTTAAGTCCCGGAACCTTTCTTTTAGTTGCCCCCTTACTTCTTCGTTTAACAGCATTTATCCTCCTTTTATTTCGTAGTGATATATTATACAGCAGAAATGATAAAAGTCAACGTTCTATCGACAAAACTTTAAATTTTGTAAAAAAGTCTCTTAAAAAATTTGCATATCCGAAAAAATTCAGGTAATATTGTTACAATCATCTTAAATAGCTTGTTTGAGCACCCCACTACGTATTGTGTAGCGGGGTGTATATCATTTAGGAGCGGATATGGAGAATATCACAGGACGGGCAGAGAGTATATTAGATCTAGTCCAATATCAGGATAGCTCAGTCGTTAGCAGGGAGATCATAAGAAAAGGCACTGGTACTATAACTTTATTCGCATTTGATAAAGGTCAGGGGTTAAGTGAGCACACCGCGCCTTTTGACGCTATGGTATATATTTTTGACGGTAAAGCCGATGTGATTATATCCGGGACGTCTAATAGTCTAAAAGCAGGTGACATTATAATAATGCCGGCAAATAAACCGCACGCCCTTAAGGCGGTAGAGCGCTTTAAGATGCTTTTAGTGATGATCAAGTCCTGATGGGCGCGTAAGGCAAACCAATGGCCGGGCATAAAAAATCATAGTAATGAAAAAGAATTTTGTAATAACCATACTTTCACTTATCTTTGTATTTCATCTACTGAACAATGTTATATACCACAAGATCGACACCCAGCCGTTTTCCTGGGATGAGTCGTGGCACGCGGGTACAAGCCTTTATCACTATAACAACTTTGCCAAAAACATCCAACCTGACCTAAAAGAAATATCCCCGCTTATCCACGAAAGATCTACGAAATATCCCCACTTGTTCCATATGTCATCAATACCGTTATACCTCTTGTTCGGCTTCAGCGAAGATGCTGCGGTTCTGACAAATCTGATATTTCTGGCTATCCTGCTTTTTTTTACATACCTGACAGGAAAAGAACTTTATGACGAAAAAACAGGGGTCATGGCTTCAGCCATGATCTCCATGTATCCTGTGATGTTCGGTTTGTCCAGGTTTTATCTTATAGATTTTTCGCTTGTGGCTTTTTCCATGGTGTCTTTTTTCTTTTTGATCAAGTTTAAAAATTCCGCCCGGAAGATCTATCCGGTATTTTTTATCATGGCCTCGATACTGGGGTTATTCACAAAGCAGATCTTCGGGATATTCATCATTACGCCTTTTCTATTCGTAGCTTTCTATAAAATGTACGGGCAGGTGAGGTACCCGCGAATGAATAAAGCACACCTTATATCCGCGTCGATCCTCATAACAGCCGCGGCATGCTGGCTGGCCTATGTCTACGTCGATAGATTTGCGGGCAAGTTTTTATTGAACATATTATTTGAACGCGCGTCAATGGACCAGCTTGTAAAAAATCTGCCAAAGGCATTTTTCAGTATGATCAGAGTCCAGATGTCCTTTGTCTTCTTCGCGTTGTTTTTATGTACACTTATCTTTTGCCGGAGGATAAAGGAAAAGACTATATTTTTGCTATGGATACTTTTTCCGGTATTTTTCCTTGCGGCCACAGAGACATTATCATCCGGAAGATACTTGATGCCCATCCTTCCGGCTTTCGCCATCATATCATCCGCGGGTGTTTTTTCGATCAAAGGCAAAAAGCCGAGAGTGATACTAATAGCGGCGTTGCTCGCCTATTCACTGATACAATTTTTCGATGTTTCATATATGAAGGAAAAACATGAGCTGAAAATAAACGAATTGTATCTATATACGAACAAGATGTATATAATAAGAGAACCGAAGGCTCATGACTGGAAGATAGAGGAGATACTCGATTTTGTGCGCGATCACGCGCGCCGCTCCGGCGAAAAAAAGCGCGTAATTGTGGAAGTAGCGTGTGTCAAACAAAGGTTCAACGAATATAATTTCGCCTTTGCGGCCTATAAAAACAGGCTATATGATCTGCTCATCTTGAATATGGGCGTCTCGCCATTCCGGGCGGATTATATAATATTGAATTTAGACCCGAAACAGGAGGGTCCGGGTGATCACACAGCGGTAAAGAGAGTGCTGGAGGCTATAAAGAGTAATCCGGACAGGTTTGAACTCTTAAGGACATACAGATTGCCAAATGCTACTGATGCCCAAGTGTATAGGACCATCCGCGCTCAGGTAGAAGATCACTAAGAGGGGACTAATTATAAGGAGCCGCGAAAAAAAATGATCAGAAGCATCACAAGTGAAGATTTCAAGCCGTTCGGATGTGTAATAGAATATCCGGATAAGGATAAAGAAGATAAGGATAAGAACCTGTTCTGTGTTACGCTTAAAGAGACGGAAAAAGTGGGCTGGCGCATAGCATACCTTGTTTTAAGAGACAAGGCGATAGACTCCCTTGAGCAGCATCCACGCTCTTTTGAGAGTTTTGAGCCTGTAAGCGGGAAGGCCCTTCTTTATGTAGCGGCTGAAAAAAATGTTAAGGATATCAGATGCTATTATCTGGATAAGCCCGTTATTTTGAATAAGGGCGTATGGCACGGAGTAGTGACAGTCGGCGGTGAGTCTGAGGTCAAAATAACCGAGAATGCCGATGTAGAATGTGTGTTCTGGCAATTAGAGTCCGGACTCGATTCCAGAGGGTTCAGGTAACGCCAATGGGTCCGGAAGAAATATTTCTTTAGTTTATCTTTTTTTTAATGTATAATCTAACACAAAGGAGCGGTCATTTGGAACCGAGAGAATTGAAGGGCAAAATACTTTATATCGATGATGAGGTAGAATCCTGCGAGATGATAATGAAGTTTCTTGACGCAAGGGACTTCGGGGTCATCGTAAGCTTTACAGGGGAAAGCGGCTATGATATGGTTAAGATGTGGGAGCCTGATCTTATCCTTATCGATATAAAGCTTATAGGTATGAGCGGAATAGAGTTTATAGAAAAGATCCAGAAAGAAGGGATAAATACACCCTGCATCGTAATTACGGGATACCCGGAGAGGATAGCTGAAGTAGAGCTCAAGGAGCTGAATATATTCGGATACTACACAAAACCATACAGCGTGGCTGAACTTTACGGCAAGATAAAAGAGATCTTGGAGGTGACCTGATGGCTGCCTATAGCGGACGTGAAAAGCGAAAACACAGAAGGATCTACAAGATCATCGGCACTAATATAATCCGCCATAATGCGAAAGAATATGATCCAAAGCTTGATGAGGAAGTAGGCCTGAATATATCCGCAGGCGGGATTCTTATTGAGTGCGAAAAAAAATTAGAAAGGCAGGACAAGCTAAAGATCAAGGTCATGCTCACTTTTGATACAGTGTATAAAATTATTGAGCTTAACACCGAGGTGGTCTGGATCAAAAAATCTTTCCGTAATACTTATTTTATAGGCTGTAAACTGACAAAACTCTCCCTGAAAGACAGGTTGATCCTCAAGAAATATACCGCTTCATTCTAATCCTTGACAACCGCCGCAATTTATGTTATAAAATTAAGCACTGTATTAGTATCTTTTTAACATATTTTAGCGTTTAATAGGAGGTATATATGGGGATGTGGGTAGGCCGCGGAAGGAAGGCCCGAAGGTGTTACGGATTTGATGAGATATCTCTTGCCCCGGGAAGTTTGACAATAAATCCCAACGAAGTCGATACAACAGTTCAAATAGGAAATAATAAATTAAAGGTCCCTATATTAGCGGCAGCCATGGACGGTGTGGTAGATGTTAAATTTGCCATCGCTATAGGGAAGATAGGCGGCCTGGCCGTACTGAATCTTGAAGGAGTACAAACGCGCTACGATAATCCGGGCGAAGTCCTGGATAAGATAGCAAAGGCAACACCGCAAAAAGCCACAGAACTTGTCCAGTCGATATATTTAAAGCCGATCAAAGAAAAGCTTATATCTAAAAGAATAGAGCAGATCAAGAAGGCGGGTGTGCCTGCGGCGGTAAGCGCAATACCCCAGAGGGCCGAAAGGTTCGGCAAAATAGCTGAGGAAGCCGGCTGTGATATGTTTGTGGTGCAATCAACAGTGACAACGCCAAAGCACCTCGCCAGCGAATACAAGTCGCTTGATTTTAAGAAATTCTGCAAAAAAATGAAGATCCCGGTATTGATCGGTAATTGCGTTACATACAATACGGCGCTGGAGCTTATGGGCACCGGAGCGAGCGGATTGCTTATAGGCATAGGCCCCGGAGCAGCCTGCACTACAAGAGGGGTCCTTGGCATTGGCGTTCCTCAGGTAACCGCTACCTGCGATTGCGCGGCCGCGAGGGATTTCTTCTATAAGAGTCGCGGAAAATATATACCCATAATAACCGACGGTGGCATGAGCTCAGGCGGAGATATTTGTAAGGCCATTGCCTGCGGCGCTGACGCCGTGATGATAGGCTCCGCATTCGCACGCGCCAATGAAGCGCCCGGCCGTGGTTTCCACTGGGGTATGGCGACACCTCACCCTAACCTTCCGCGCGGTACACGTATTGAAGTAGGGACGACCGGATCACTCAAGGAAATACTTTTTGGCCCTGCAAAATTAGACAACGGTTCCCAGAATCTAGTCGGTGCGTTGCAGACGTCCATGGGTAATGTCGGCGCGAAGAGCATTAAAGAAATGCAGCTTACCGAAATAATCATCGCCCCGTCTGTGCAGACAGAGGGGAAGGTGTTCCAGGTCGCCCAGCGCGTAGGAATGGGGAAATAGTTTTTTAAGTCTTTAGGCCCTTATCCACATGAAAAGACATTCCGATTTTGTCCATCTGCATACCCACACTCAGTTTAGCCTTCTCGACGGAGCCTGTCATATATCGCGTCTCTTTCAGCTGGCCGAGAAGGAGCGAATGCCTGCCGTAGCTATCACAGACCACGGCAACATGTTCGGAGCCATTGAGTTTTACCGGAAGGCACTCGCCCACGGAATAAAACCCATAATAGGTTCTGAAGTCTACATCTCTCCCGAAAGCCGTTTTGAAAAATCCGCACAGGGCATCCAGGAAGCATCTTTTCACCTGATACTTTTGGCGAAAGACACAGAAGGTTATAAAAACCTCATGAAGCTGATAACCGCGGGTTACTTGGAGGGATTTTATTACCGGCCCAGAATAGATAAGGATATTCTAAAGAAGCACCATAAGGGGCTGGTATGCCTTTCCGCGTGCCTCAAAGGCGAAATACCGCATCTGATAAAGAACGGACAGGTGGAGCAGGCAAAAAATACGGCAGTGTTTTTTAAGGATCTTTTCGGGAAGGATTTTTATCTTGAGATACAGGATAATCTTATTCAGGATCAGATAGATGTGAATCGCGTACTGATCGATATGGGTAAGCAGCTGGACATCCCTCTCGTAGCTACTAACGATGTCCATTATTTGAAGAAGGAAGACGCTTATGCCCATGAGGCCTTGATGGCGCTTCAGACACAGGCTACGCTGGATGATCCCAATCGGATGAGGCTGCAGACGGACGAGTTTTATTTGAAGAACGCAGAACAGATGAAGCGCAAATTTGGGACAGAATGCCCCGAGGCTATAAAAAATACAATAGCGATAACGGAAAAATGTAATCTTGAGCTTGATTTCAAAAAAACCCACCTACCGCATTACAGGCCTCCGGCGGGAAAGACCAGGGAGGGATATTTCAGGGAGCTGGTGGATGAGGGACTGAAAAGGATTTACCCTGAAATAACCGATGAGATAAGAGACAGGGTCGAGCATGAACTGAAGATCATAGAGAAGAGCGGATTTATCAGCTATTTTCTTATAGCCTGGGATTTTGTACACTATGCCAAAGGGAAAGGGATACCGGTAGGTCCGGGCCGTGGGAGCGCGGCGGGAAGCGTGGTGAGTTACGCTTTAGGTATAACGGACATCGATCCGCTTAAATATGATCTGCTCTTTGAAAGATTCCTGAATCCCGAGAGGATCAGCATGCCTGATATCGACATAGATTTTTGCTATGAGAGAAGAAGTGAAGTCATAGATTACGTTGTTCAAAAATACAGTAAGGATAATGTAGCGCAGATAATAACCTTCGGAACGCTAATGGCAAAGGGAGTCATCCGCGATGTAGGAAGGGTGATGAGTATGTCCTATAGCGAGGTAGACAGGATCGCCAAGATGGTCCCTAATGATCTGAATATGACTCTACAGCAAGCGCTCAAGTCCTCTCCGGAGCTAAAAAACCTTTACGAGACCGACCAGCGTGTTACGCAGCTTATCGACACTTCAATGGTGTTAGAGGGGTTAAGCCGTCACGCATCCACTCACGCCGCCGGCGTAGTTATATGCGAAAAGCCTCTTACCGAATATATTCCGCTTATCAAAATGGGGGACGGCCAGATAACCACCGGTTATCCCATGGCTTCGCTTGAGAAGATAGGCCTTCTTAAGATGGATTTTCTGGGCCTGAGGACTCTTACGGTTATAAGCGAGACGCTAAAAATCATAAAAAAGACAATAGGAGTAGAGTTTGAGATCGACAAGATCCCGACGGACGATGAAAAAACGTTCCGGTTACTTTCCAACGCTGAATCAGTAGGCGTATTCCAGGTGGAAAGCTCCGGAATGCGTGACCTTCTAAAAAAATTTAAGCCTGAAAAATTTGAAGACCTGATAGCTATTCTGGCCCTCTTCAGGCCGGGCCCCATGGGAAGTGGTATGCTTGACGACTTTATCACAAGAAAACAAGGTAAAGTGAAGATACAATATGACCATGAGAGCTTAGAGCCTATATTGAAGGAGACATACGGCATCATCGTATTTCAGGAGCAGGTCATGAGGATAGCTTCCACCCTGGCCGGATTCTCACTCGCCCAAGCCGATTCGTTAAGGCGCGCGATGAGTAAAAAGACTCCGGAGGTCATGGTAGAGGCCAGAAAGCATTTTATTGAAGGTTGCCTGAAAAAAGATATCAGCAGAAGGATAGCGGATAAGGTCTTCAGTTTTATCGAATATTTCGCGGGTTATGGATTCAATAAATGTGTGGCCGGGTCTACGGAAATAATAAATGCGGATACAGGTGAGTATGTAAAGGTAGAAGAATTATTCACTAAAAAAGACATTATAAATACATTTAGTTGTCACGAAAAGACTTTAAAGATCATTCCTCAAAGGATGAAAGACATTGTCTGTAATGGCATCAAAAAAATATACCGTTTAAAAACACGCACCGGAAAGGAAATCGTAGTAACGAATAACCATCCTTTTTTGACAGTCTCAGGCTGGAAAGAATTAAAAGACCTTAAGGACGGTGACATGATCGCTACTCCGAGAAAAATACCTCTATCTCCGGAATATGGCATGGAAGAATATAAGATCATATCTTTAGCCAAATTGCTGTCGGAGGGGAACCTATGCCATACCAGCGGCCTTTATTTCTATAGTAATAGCAGAGAAGAGGTGGATGAATTCACGGCAAATATCGAGCGCTTTGAAAAGACAAGGGCAAGGGCATATCAGAGGGACGATAAATATGAGGTATATGTCGGCACGGGACAAGATACAAAATTCTTTAAAAATCAGGTTCCCTGGAATAAAAGGCCTTCAGGCCAGACCGCTACCGTCCAAAGCCGATTTTCAAGGTGCGGCGCCAGGATCTGGATAGAGGAATTGGGATTAAGCAATAAGAAGGCCTATGAGAAATTCATCCCGCAAGAAGTTTACTCTCTTTCTACGGAAAAGCTCGCATTATTTTTTGGTAAGTTATGGTCAGGGGACGGATTTATTTTCGGCAAAAGTAATTCTATTCCATACTATGCTACGTCCTCAAAAAGGATGGCTAAAGATGTGCAAAACCTGTTATTGAGACTGGATATAATATCCTCTGTCACGAAGAAGGAATTTAAATATAAGTATAAAGGAATAACGCAAAAGAGGTATGGTTATACGGTTTATTTGTTAGGACGTGAGTCTGTAGAGAGATTTTCAGAGAAGATCTGTCAGCATGTCACAGGAAAAGCTGACCAAATATCCCGTCTAAGGGATTATTATGCTCACCTTCCCAGAGACAAAGAGTCAAAGGATATAATTCCCCAGGAGATAAAAAATATTATTCGTAAAGAAAAGGAAAGGGTAGGAAAGGGCTGGAGAGAGATCGAAAGAGAGAGCGGTGTCTGCACAAAAGAGCTTTGCGGACGGCTAAGGCCGCATAAAAAAGGATTTAAGCGGAGCACCGTAAATAGACTAGCTTCCTACTTTGATTCCGGCGAACTTTTTAAATATGCGGCCTCTGACATTTATTGGGACCCGATAGTATCAATAGAATATGTCGGCATGGAGAATACATATGATATTGAGATGGAGCAGACGCATAATTTTATTGCTGACGGAATAATAGTCCATAATTCACATAGCGCCGCGTACGCGATGATCTCATACAGGACCGCGTATCTTAAAGCGAATTATCCCGTGGAGTTTATGACGGCGCTTCTGACCTCTGAAAAAGATAATACAGATAAGATCGCTCAATATATAGAAGAAGCAAACAGGATGGGCATAAAGATACTTCCGCCTGATGTAAACGAAAGTTATTCAAGATTCACAATTATAAAGGATAAATCAGAAGAAAACAAATACGGGCAGTCGATAAGGTTCGGTTTATCCGCGGTGAAAAATGTGGGACACGGCGCTATTGATTCCATCATCGAAGCTAGAGAAAGTGAAGGTAAATTCAGCTCTCTTTACCAGTTTTGCGAACATGTCAATTCAAGGCTGGTTAATAGAAAGGTCATAGAGAGCCTGATAAAGTGCGGGGCATTCGATTCTACGGGTTTATTCCGGTCGCAGCTTATGGCGATACTTGACAGGGCAATGGAAGTGGCCGGCGGGATCCAGAAGGACAGGATAGGCGGCCAGTTATCGTTTTTTGATACTTTTGAGGCAAGCGGTGATTTTAAGAAAAGCTTTCAGGAGATACCCGACATCAAAGAGTGGCCGGAAAATCAGCTTCTTACTTTTGAAAAGACACTGCTGGGTTTTTATATAACAAAGCACCCTCTTACAAGCTTTGAGAAGATCTTAAGATTGTACGGATCCACCAGTATCATGGGCTTGAGCAACTTTAAAGACGGCGCCATCATCCATATGGGCGGTATCTTGAATAAGGTAAAGCTTACTACTACCAAGAAAACCGGTGAACGCATGGCTATAGCTCAACTTGAAGACTTAAGCGGTATGGTGGAAGTGCTGGTGTTCCCGAAAGCGTATAATAATATCGGTAGATTCTTTAAAGCCGACACAATGATCTTTTTAAAAGCCAGAGTCAGCTTAAGAGAGGAAGAGCCTAAGCTTATAGCTGAAGACGCGTTTCCTCTTGAAGAAGTACAGGAGAAGATGACCAAATCCATTGGAATAAGCATAATTACCAGCGGATTGGATAAAAAGACGCTGGATTCTCTTAAGTTTATTCTATCCAACCACAAAGGGAATATTCCCGCATACATATATTTTAATACCCCCGAAAAGAAGAGGGTCATGATGGCCCTAAGCCGCGACTATAGCATTAAGCCATCAACCGAGCTTATAGATGAACTGGAGGAGATCCTTGGCGAAGGTTCAGTTTCGGTAAAGGCTTCCCACTCCAACGGCAGATAACCAACCAGCCCCGTTTTCCGTGAGTTGATATTGACAAACCTAATCTATTGTGGTATAATAACTTACAACTATGATAGACAAGGACCTGGAATACAAAATCAAGAAGATAAAGGTATTCATGGAATTATGGGTGAAGTTCCATGATATGTACAAAAACGCGCTGAGCCATGAGACCATCACGCCTGAGGAGGAGAAGAACTTTCTTGAAACCAAGTCTCTGATCACGAGAAAATACCAGGCGCTTATAGATTATCTCGGGATCGACAGGCCCTATGATGATAAAACATTTGACGTGATATCGCAACTTCTTTCGCTGAAAAGTGTTGTAGCTATATCTGACCTGAGCCTTCATAAAATAGAGTACGACTGGCATAATTCTTATGTTCTTTTAAATAAACTGCTGGGAGAACTCGATGCCCGGCAGGAGTCTTTGCGCAAGATCAGCAAGTTTGGCCTATTTATTAGAGAGCTTACCTCAAATCCGATAGCCAATTTAATTATCGCGATAGTCTTGATAATAGCCCTATATATGTTGGTGACTTATGGAGAGCAAGCGTTAAAGCCTAAAGAAGATATAGAGAGCAAGATAGAGTTCAGACAGCAGGGTAAATAAGAAGGAGGTTGCGATGACCAAAAAGGACATAGTGATAAAGATAGCCGATGAGACAGGGGTTAAACAAATAGATGTCAAAAAGGTGGTCCAGAAGACACTTGACTATATAGTTGAAAGCTTAGCCCGCGGCGAGACAGTGGAGCTGCGTAATTTTGGAATATTTAAGACTAAGTCCAGGAAGGGGAGGATAGGCAGGAATCCCAGAACAGGGGAATCAGTGCCTATACCCGAGAAGAAGGTGGTGACCTTCAAGCCTGGCCTGGTCATGAAAGCCAGAGTCAAGTAAGATATTGTAGTAGAAAAGGGGACAGACACTTTTTAAGCGTTGTAAAAGGGGACAGACACTTTTTTGAGGCTACGTACAAAGCTTCAAAAAAGTGTCTGTCCCTATGCTAAAAAGTGTCTGTCCCCTTTTTTGTCCGCTTTTTTGTTGACTTTTAGGGTGCCTATGATATTATAATGAGGTATTAATAACATATATGCATAAATTTTGAGGTAAAATGAATATACATTCTATAAAAGGGATGCGTGATATACTGCCGGCTGAAACACGCCTGTGGCAGTTTATCGAAAGCGCGGCGCGGGATATATTCGAAAAATTCGGATACAGAGAAATAAGGACCCCTATCCTGGAAGAAACGTCTCTTTTTCAAAAAGGAATAGGGGAGGGTACTGATATAGTGAACAAGGAGATGTACACCTTTGTCGATAGAGGCAAGCGTTCACTTACCATGAGGCCTGAGGGGACAGCCCCTATTGCCAGGTCTTACTTAGAAAATAACCTCGCGCAGGATGGTTTTGTAAGTCTGTATTATATGGGGCCGATGTTCCGGAGCGAAAGGCCCCAAAAAGGAAGAAGCAGGCAATTTCACCAGATAGGTATCGAGGCAATCGGATCTTCCAGCCCGTATGTTGATACATCAGCTATCCAGATGATGGTCTACCTCTTTAGAAGGCTTAATCTAAAAGATTTCAAAATAAAATTGTGCAGTTTAGGCTGCGCTGATGATAAGCAGAAGCTGGCGGCTGAACTGCGCAAGTATCTTTCGCCGGAAAAGAACAGGCTGTGTGATGATTGCAAAGTACGGCTTGAGAAGAATATATTAAGGACCTTAGATTGCAAGGTCGACTCATGTAGAGCGCTCTTAAGAAATTCGCCGAAGGCCAGGGATTTCCTCTGTAATTCCTGCAGAAGCCATTATAGTACGGTAAAGAAGATGCTTGGTGAGATGGGCACAGGCTATGTCGAAGACGTCAATATGGTCAGAGGCCTTGATTATTACACCAATACGGTTTTCGAGGTCACTCATCCGGGGCTTGGAGCTCAAGACGCTATAGCGGCGGGAGGCCGGTACGACGATCTGATAAAGGATTTCGGAGGAAAGGCCGCCGGCGCGTTTGGTTTTGCTATTGGAGTGGAAAGATTATTAATGGCGATATCGGCTGAAGGTAATCTGGTAGTGCCGGATAACAAGACAGATGTGTATATCGCGACAACGAGTGAAAACGTCCGCCTTGAGGCCCTTAAAGCCTCTACCATGTTGATAGAAGAGGGGATCTGCTGCGAAATGAACTTTGAAGAAAGATCCCTGAAGTCACAGATGAGGCAGGCCGGCAAGAAAAACGTCTTATTTACCGTCATATTCGGAGATGAAGAGCTTAAACGCAATGAAGTAGTGCTGCGCGATATGAGGACCGGCGAGCAGGCAAATATAAAACTTGACGAACTAGCTCAAAAAATAAAGGGAGGAATCTGAACTTTATGTTTAGACGGACACATAACTGTGGTGAGCTGACTGACAAAGATATAGGAAAAAATGTTTCCCTTGCCGGATGGGTGAATACCTGGCGGGACCACGGCGGCGTTGTTTTTATAGACCTGAGGGATAGAGAAGGCCTTACACAGATAGTATTTAATCCTGATAAAGACAAGAAGCTTCACTCCGAATCAAGGAAGTTGCGCACGGAATACGTGATATCAGTGAAGGGAAAGGTGGGAGCGAGGCCGGAAGGTACGGTAAACGCGAAGTTAAAAACGGGAAAGATCGAGATAGCGGTTGAAGAACTCGAAGTGCTAAATACCGCTAATCCGCCGCCGTTTGAGATAGCCGATGTAACTAAAATATCAGAAGAGGTAAAATTAAGCTATAGATACATAGATCTCAGGCGTCCGGCCATGCAAAAGAACCTGCGCATCAGACACAACACCGCGAAGGCGATAAGGGATTTTTTAAGCGACAGAGGCTTCCTGGAAGTTGAAACGCCGATTTTAACGAAGAGTACGCCTGAAGGCGCGCGGGATTATCTTGTGCCAAGCAGGGTAAATCCCGGCAAATTCTACGCGCTTCCCCAGTCCCCGCAGCTTTTCAAGCAGATACTCATGGTATCCGGATGCGAAAAGTATTTCCAGATAGCCAAGTGTTTCAGGGATGAAGACCTCAGAGCGGACCGTCAGCCTGAGTTCACCCAGCTTGATATGGAGATGTCTTTTATTGATGAAGATGATATCTATAAGGTGTGTGAAGCTCTCATGAAAGATGTTTTTAAAAAGGCGGCAGGCGCTGAAATAGTGACACCGTTTCCCAGGCTGAAATACGATGAAGCTATGTCAAGATTTGGCAGCGATAAGCCCGATACCCGCTTCGGCATGGAGATCTCTGACGTAAAAGATATTTTTAAAGGCACAGGCTTCAATGTATTTAAAACCGCTGTTGAGGGCGGAGGCAGTATATTGGGTATAAACGCAAAAGACATGGCAAAGGTATCGAGAAAAGATATAGATGACCTTACCGCATATGCAAGAGAGTGCGGGGCAAAAGGCCTGGCTTATATCAAGTTTACGGATAAGGGTGCCGAATCGCCGATACTGAAGTTTTTCGATAAACAAGTTGTCGAGGCACTGCAAAAGAGGCTAAATTGCGAAAAGGGTGACCTGGCGCTTATGGTGGCTGATACCGACCTGAAGTTGGCCCGGGAAGTCATGGGTTCTATGAGACTGCATGTCGCCAGGATATCAAATGTCAAGAAAAGTGACGGTTTTAATTTCCTATGGATCGTGGACTTTCCGCTATTTAAATATAACGCTGAGGAAAAACGCTGGGAAAGCGAGCACCATCCGTTCACCTCATGCAAGAATGAGGACATTGCATATCTTGAAAGTGATCACCAGAAGGCGCGAGCTAAAGCCTATGACCTGGTAGTCAACGGCGTAGAGCTGGGAAGCGGCTCCATAAGGATACACAACCAGGATATGCAGCAGAAGATATTCAAGATCATCGGTATTGCCAAAGAAGAAGCCGAGAAAAGATTCGGATTTTTACTGAAAGCCCTCTCATATGGGGCGCCTCCTCACGGAGGAGTGGCTTTCGGGCTGGACAGGTGGCTTACTCTGTTTACCGGAAGCGCCACCATAAGAGACGTTATTCCTTTTCCCAAGACTCAGAAAGCGATCTGTCCTATGACAGACGCTCCTTCAATCGCGGACGAAAGACAGTTAAAGGAACTGAACATAAAAGTTATTAAGTAGAGGGGGAGCATGAAAAAAATATTTATATTTTTTATGATCGTGTCTTTATATTTTACTTTAGCCTATGCCCAGGAGGCGACACCTTCAAAAATCGAAGGGGTGACGCTATTTTCGGATCAGGCGTTGGTAAAGAGAGAAGCTACGGCTAAGGTCAGCGAAGGTGTGAATGAGATATTAATAGAGCTGGAGGCTTTCGACGTGGACAGGGACTCTGTTTCCGCTAAGGTCTTCGGAGGGGGAGAGCTCTTTAGCGTTCAGTTCAAAGACATATATCTTGAAGATGAACCGCAAGAGGAGATCAAGGCTCTTATAGATAAGATAAAAAAACTGGAAGACGATAAAAAGGCGCTTGTGAACCAGCAGGGCGTATTGGCTAAAAAAGAAAAGTTCCTGGATTCTCTGATAGATTTTTCCAAAGTGCAGGTGCCGCGGGAGATCAAGACAAACTTTCCGAGCACCGAGGACCTGGAGCAGACTCTCTTGTTTCTGGATAAGAGCCAGAATGAGATAAACTCAGGATATGAGACGCTGGATCCCAAGATAGAAGATCTGAATAAGGAAATAAACGCGCTGGCCAGGGAATTGCAATCGCTGAAGGGATATAGTAAAAAATCGAAGAATCAGATCGAAATAGTATTCAATTCCGAAAAAGAACAGGAAGTGGGGATTGAAGCGGGCTATCTTGTGTACGGTGCCTCATGGAACCCGCTTTATAAAGTGAATGTCCCGCTTGACCTTAAAGAGGTGAACCTTACGATGTTCTCGAAGATGGTGCAGAAGACCGGCGAGGACTGGGATGACATCAAATTAGCCGTATCGAACGTCATCCCCTTAAAAGGTGTAGGCGTGCCTGATCTGAATAGCTGGTATCTGGATATTGCGCGGAGGAGGTGGCTTGAGAGGAAGGAAAGTTTTGGCGCTATGCCTGTGCGGGAAGTAGCTATAACGAAGACGAGTCTTGATGGGGATGCGGGAGAAAAGGTTGATAATAAAACGGAGCAGGAAGCGGGATTTGCGCAGGCCCAGAAAAAGGAATTGCCGCTTTCATTCGAATATGAGCTGCCGCAGGCACTCTCTATCGAGTCAAAAGATAAAGAGACGATCCTGCCTCTCTTTTCAAGGGAGATCGAGGGCGAATTCTTTCATTATGTAGTACCGCAAGTCAATCCTTTGACTTTTTTAGTATGCAAAGCTTCTTCGGATAAGGAGCTCTTGAGCGGTTATCTGAACGTATATTTCGGAGGGCGCTTTGTGGGCAAGACCTATCTGGGTGAGAAGAAGCCCGGCGAAGATTTTAATATAAATCTTGGCGCGGACAGGGGAGTCAAGGTGAAAAGGGAGAAGATAAAAGATAAAGTCCAGGAGACCTTCTTCGGAAAGATAGAGAGGAAGACGATCGTGAGGGAGATGTCTTTCAAGATGACCATCGAAAATCTAAAGGAAGAGCAGGTGAAGATAAAGGTCCTGGACAGTATACCGGTCTCAAAAACAGATAAGATCGTTGTGAAGGATGTGAAGATCACGCCCGGCCCTAATGAGAAGGATTATGAGGATGAGGAAGGCGTCATGCTTTGGGAATTCGATATCAAGCCCAAGGAGAAGAAAGAGATCGAGATAGAATTTGTTGTGACTTATCCAAAGGATCTGCCGGTATTCGGTATGTAATGTAAACGAGGAGGTATGGAGCATGAAAAAAGCGATTTGGATGATCATGTGTTTGTTCGTAGTCTTAAATATTTCCGGATGTATGAAGACCTACACCTACCAGGTGGAGCGGCAGGATCAAGATCTTGTAGGTAATAGAGGTATTGTAAAGGGCGAAGTGCCCGCGCCTGAGACAGGCATAAAAAAGAGCAGGACTATAGGAGGGGTGGATGTAGAGCTGCCGCCTTCAAAAGAATATAAAGAGCGCAAAAGCAACATAGATGACGGGCAGGTAAAGAGCCGGCAGGGGACTTCCCCCAAAAAAAGGCCTGTCGTCATCAAGGAAACAGTATCGGAAGGATTTGAGGAAGACAAGGAAGATGATCCCCTTGTTCAATTAGAAAAGCCTAAAACAAGATCTGCGGAATCTGTTGACCAGCAGTGGGTGAAAAAATCTAAAGTCAGAGAAGATGCCGCATTGATCAAGGTAGTGGAAAAAGAAGAAGCAAAAGAAACAGTAAAAGAAGCAGCGAAAGAAGCAGCGAAAGAAGCAGCGAAAGAAGCAGTAAAAAAAGCAGTAAAAGAAACAGCGAAAGAAGCGAAAAATGTAAATGAAGTGGAAGAAGAAATGTCACGCGCGGTTATATACACCATCCAGGAAGGCGATACACTCGGGAAAATAGCTAAGAAATTTTTAGGGGAAGCTTCCAGATGGCAGGATGTGTACGAGGCAAATAAAAATGTCATCGAAGCGCCCGGAAAGATATTCCCGGGTCAGGTCATAGTCATCCCTCAGAATTCAACAATGGCAGCAGTCGAAGCGGAAGAGGCGGCGGAAGCGCCTGATGAGTCATACAAATAACAGAGTATATATGTCAAAAAAGGAATTAAGATTAAAATCCGCCGACGAAGCTAAACTACTGTGCGGCCCCCACGATGAGAATCTCAGGCTTATAGAAAAAGAGTTAGGCGTTTCTATCTTTGGCAGAGGTCACGACGTCACCATAGAAGGATCGAAGGAGAAGGTAGGAGACGCCCTGAAGCTTGTCGAAGAACTTCTTTTGACTATTCGTAAGGGCGGTCAGATAAAAAAGCATGAAGTCTTATATGCAGCCAGGTCTATCAAAGGCCATGTTACAGATGATGTTCATAGCATATATCTGGATAAAATAGAGGTCTCCTCAAAAAGATTGTTTGTAACGCCCAAAAGTAAGGGGCAAAAAGGATACATTGATGCCATAAGGCATAGCGATATTGTATTCGGCGTGGGGCCGGCCGGCACCGGCAAAACCTATCTTGCCATGGCTATGGCGGTAAATGCGTTAAAAAAACAGCTTGTCTCAAGGATTATTTTAGCAAGGCCCGCAGTCGAAGCCGGAGAGAGCCTTGGATATCTTCCCGGGGATCTGTACGAGAAAGTCTCACCGTATTTGAGGCCGCTTTATGACGCGCTTTACGATATGGTGGAAGTTAGTAAAATACAGGATTATATTAACAGGGGGATCATAGAGGTAGTGCCTCTGGCTTATATGCGCGGCCGTACGCTCAATAACGCGTTCATAATACTTGACGAGGCGCAAAATTCGACTCCGGAACAGATGAAGATGTTTCTTACGCGGCTTGGCTTTGATTCAAAGACCGTAATAACAGGTGATATCACTCAAAGCGACCTACCAAGCCACAAAGAGTCAGGGCTTAAGCAGGTAATAAGTATCTTGAAAGACATAAAAGGGATCGAATTTGTATTTTTATCAGGTGAAGACGTTGTAAGGCATGAACTTGTGCAGGATATAATAAAGGCATATGAAAAAATCGCAAAGGAATAAGGTGAAATGACGGATTTGATCAAGAATGTAAAATCAGGCCTTAATAAATTCTCATCTTCATATTTCGCGAAGATCATGGTACTGGTAGTTCTATTTCTGCTTCTGGCGGTTTTGATCTTTACGGGCACCCGCTCGTATAAGGCGGAGCTTAACGAAGGCGATATATCGTTAAACGATATCTTCGCGCCTTATGATTTTACCTACCCCAGCGAGATAGATGAAGCGAAGACAGGGGCGCTGCGGGAAGGCGCCCTGAAGGATTTCCTGCCGGTCTATGACCTCAAGATAAACTACTGGGAAGGCAGGCGAAAATTATTAACACAATTCAGCAATGAGATAGCTAAAGTGAATGAGCTGAAAGATGTTGAAGACACATGGCTTGTAGAGAAGCTCAAAAAAGATACCGCTATAAATATGGATAGCACTTTATTATTGCCGTTTTTACAGGAAGACGCGGCCCTTATCGAAACAACGAGCTTAAACGCGCTCAATATCCTGTCTTCTAAAATGATCACTACTTCTGAGACCATTGAAGAGCTGCAGAATGGCGGAAAAGAAGAAATAATAGTACGCGATAAGCAGTTGAACGTCGAAGCCAGGATACCGCGGTCTGATCTATATACAACACTCAAGCTTGAGTCATCCATCGATGGAGTGCTTATAGACCAGGGAGTCAAAAAAATAGAACTTCGCGAGGCCTTTAAGGGGCTATTACTCAACGTACTTACTTTCAATCTTGTCTATAACCAGGCAGAGACCGAATCAAGGCGAAAGGCTATACTTGACAGCGTGATCCCTGTTTTTAAGCAGGTGCCCGTAAAGGAAAACGAACTTATAATAGGTAAAGGCCAGAAGGCTGCGAGGACGCACCTTAGACAACTTGAGCGGATCGCGAAAAAAGATACCGGACGCGCCAAGATCACGTATCTCGGTGGAATAATCATACTTTTAGCAGTTTTCGTAATAATGATGCCTGTTTATTTGAATACGTACAGGAAAAAAATATTTAACGAGATCAGCAATCTCTATCTGATAAGCATCATTGTCTTTCTGACGGTGTTTATGGCAAAGGTCATCACCGTATCGCCGCTTCCGAGTTATTTTATCCCTATCGCCGCGGCAACAATGCTTACGACCATTCTTCTTGACGCGGGTGTGTCTTTTATGCTTTCAATAATGTTGAGCGTATTCGCGGGTGTCATAGCCGGTAACAAATTTGATGTGATGGCAGTCTTACTGATGGGCAGCATGGCGGGAGTATATTTAATAAGAGGGGTAAGGCACCGCTCCCAAATATTAAAGGCGGGCCTTTTTGTGGGGTTCTTGAAATTTGTGATAATATGCGGCATAGGGCTACTTAATGAATTGAAGCCCGAAGTCTTTTTGAAAGAAGGATGTCTAGGTATAGCAAGCGGTATAGTGGCCTCCGGCATTACGATGTTTATGCTGCCTATTTTTGAATATATATTTAAGATATCAACGGATGTGACGCTGCTTGAGCTATCGGACTTAAATCATCCGCTTCTGAAGAAGATGGTACTCAGCGCGCCCGGCACCTATCATCACAGTCTTGTGGTCGGTAATCTGGCTGAAGCGGCGAGTGATGTGGTAAAAGCCAATTCTCTGCTCGCGAGAGTGGGGGCTTATTACCATGATATCGGCAAGATCGAAAAGGCCGAGTATTTTAGTGAGAATGAAGCAAGCCATATAAGTACTCACCAGAAGCTTACGCCGTCTATGAGCGCACTTATTATACAAAGCCATGTAAAGGACGGGTTAGAGCTTGCCAGGAAGCACAGCCTGAATAAGACTATCAGAGATTTTATCGCCCAGCACCACGGCACAAGCCTGATCTATTATTTTTATCAGCGCGCCCTTGAGAAGATAGGCGATGAGAATACTCTGAAGGAAGAAGCCTTCAGGTATCCCGGACCTAAGCCGCAGACAAAAGAGACCGCAATAGTACTTTTAGCGGACGCAGTCGAGGCGTCAAGCCGCACTCTCAATGATCCGACGCCGTCAAGGATCAAGGGGCTGGTCCAGAAAATAATCAATAATAAGTTCATAGATAATCAGCTTGACGAATGCGAACTTACTTTAAAGGACCTGAATAAGATAGCGACGGCTTTTGTAAGGGTACTTACGGGTATATTCCACACAAGGGTGGAATATCCCGGTGAGAATAAGAATAAGGGCAAAAAGAAAAAGTAATGATCTCTCTGAGCGCGGCTAACATCTCGCGATGTTACTTTTTAAACAGCAGTAAGCTAGAAAGGGTAGTAAGGTTTACTCTTAAGTCCCTAGGGATAAAAGACGCGAGTTTATCCATTATTTTTGTAAGCGACAGCCGGATAAAACGGCTTAATAACCTCTACCGCGGTTCTGACAGGCCTACCGACGTACTGGCGTTTTCAATGCGGGAAGGTAAGCGTCTTTTGGGGAAGCGGCCGGTCATGGGCGATATCGTTATATCCGTTGACCGGGCCAGAAAGCAGGCGAAAAGATTCGAATCCACCTTTAAAAGAGAAATATATCTTTACATAATTCACGGGATCCTTCATCTTGCCGGATATAATGATGAAAGGCCCGGAGATAAAAGAGTGATGCGCCGGAAAGAGGATGAGATATTAAATAGATTATGCCGAAAAATAAACTTGTAGATTCTTTTAATTACGCCATAGAAGGCCTCCTTTATGTTTTAAGAACTCAGAGAAACATGCGCGTTCATTTTCTTTTCTCCGTATTCATAATACTTCTCGGGATCTATATGGATCTGAAAGCGCTTGAGATCATAGCGCTGGTTATGATCATCACCTTTGTGCTGTGCGCTGAAATATTCAACACGGCTATCGAATATACGATAGACCTTATAAGTGAGACAAAGAGCCCGCTCGCGCGCATTGTAAAGGATATAGGCGCGGGTGCCGTACTTTTATCGACTATCAGCGCGGTAATAGTGGGGTACATAATATTTTCCCGGCACCTGAATATTCCATTCGAAAGCGGCGTGTTAAAGATCGCGCAATCACCGTGGCATATGACTTTTATAGCTTTAATAGTGGTCTTAAGCCTTGTGATCGCGGGAAAGGTGATGTTGCATAGCGGTACACCCTTCAGGGGAGGCATGCCAAGCGGGCACGCGGCCATGGCATTTTCTTTATGGACCGCCATACTTTTTTTAACGTCAAACGACGTAGTTGTGATACTGGCTTTTATACTGGCATTTTTTGTAGCGCGAAGCAGAATAGTAAACGCGATACACAATTTTTGGGAGGCATTGAGCGGCGCGATCATCGGTACACTTACAACGACGCTGATATTTCAGGTATTAAAGTAGCGTTTTTAAAGGGAGAATAAACATGATAGCCAAGTTGAGAGATAATTTTTTAGCCGGGATAGTGGTAATACTGCCTATAGCCATAACACTGTGGCTATTCACCTTGATCTATGATGCCGTAAACATCAAGATCCTCCTCCCACTTACAAAATTCTTCAAGCCTCACATTGCTAGTGTATATGCGGAGTACGGTGTCCGGAGCGTCATATTTTTACTGTTGATAGCTTTAGTGGTCCTCATAGGATTCGCGACGAGGATAATTTTCATACGAAAGTTATTTTCAATCGGAGAAAGATTATTTTTCAAGATACCGATGATAGGCAAGGCCTATGTCACCATAAGGCAGATGAGCAGGGCGTTTCTCGGTGACCGCAAGGGTATTTTTAAGTCCGCGGTGCTTGTGGAATATCCCAGAAAAGGGGTTTACTCGATAGGCCTCCTAACCTCCGAGACTAAAGGCGAGATCCAGAAGAAGATCGATAAAAAGCTGGTGAATATATTTATTCCGACTACTCCTAATCCGACAAGCGGAATATTGCTGATGGTGCCGGAAGATGAACTTGTCAATCTTGATATGAGCGTGGAAGAGGCTATGAAGCTGATAGTTTCCGGCGGCATGGTGGCGCCCGGAGACCTGATGGAGAACAGGTAGTGGCCATACACAAGACAGACGCCATAGTACTTAGAAAACAGGACATCCGCGAAACAAGCCTTGCTGTGGTTTTTTACACCCGTGATTTTGGGAAAATACGCGGGCTGATAAAAGGCGCCAGGGGCCCGAGGGGCTATCTGGGGTACCAGGTACAGTTGTTCACGCTGAATAAAGTTGTTTTTTACGATTCAAGAAAATCCGGCGTACACACAATCTCTTATTGCGATCTTTCTAATTTTTTTGAGCATATACGAACCGATATTGTTAAAACCGGTTACGCCTGTTACTTTGTGGAGCTGGTGGACGCACTTACCGCGGAGAAGGACAAGAACGAGGATATCTTCGAGCTTTTAATAAATAGCCTCCGGCTCCTTGAGAGCGGGGCGAGCCCGAAGAGGATCTCGAGGATGCTTGAGATAAAGCTTCTGAAATTTTCCGGGATCATGCCGAGGCTTGAAAGCTGTGCTGTTTGCGGAGATAAGATAAGCGTCAAGGACGCCTCTTTTGGTAGATCAAGGTTTAGCTGCAGGCTAGGGGGGTTGACCTGTGAGCAATGCTCAAAGGAAAGAGGTATCTCCCGCAAGATAATGCCCGGTACGGCTAATTTTATCGAACATGTGGAAAGGGCGCCTTACGAAAAGCTTAGCAGGATAAAGGCCTCCAGGGACGTGGGTGAGGAACTGGAAGAGGTAATGAAAGAGGTCCTGGAGTACCAGCTGGATACGAAGATCAAGTCGCTCGAGTTTCTGGAGAAGATAGAAAAATAGGTAGTAGGGTGTAGGTAGTAGGTAGTAGGGAAAAATCCCTTGATATAAAAAAGATTATATGCTAATATATCAAAATATTTTACATAAAACCCATTTTTCTTATAAGGAACTTTTATGGAACAAGATCTAATGCAGAAGATCGTATCGCTTTGTAAGCGGCGCGGTTTTATTTTTCAATCAAGCGAGATCTATGGCGGGCTTGCCAGTACGTGGGATTACGGCCCGCTCGGCGCTGAATTAAAAAAGAACCTGAAAGAAGCATGGTGGAGCTCCAACGTCTATGATCGCGGCGACATAGAAGGGCTGGATGCGTCTATACTTATGCATCCGGCAACATGGAAGGCGTCGGGACACGTTGCGGGTTTTACTGATACGCTTGTAGATTGCAGGAAATGCAAGAAAAGATACAAGGCGGAGAATACTGACGGCAAAAAATGTCCGGAATGCGGAGGAGAGCTTACCGAGGCCCGCCAGTTCAATCTGATGTTAAAAACTCACCTGGGATCTGTTGAAAATGAAAGCAATCTTATATATATGCGGCCTGAGACAGCGCAGGGCATATTTGTAAATTTTCAGAATGTGGCTACCGCTATGCGCCGCAAGATACCTTTTGGCATAGCTCAGATAGGCAAGGCCTTCAGAAATGAGATAACTACCGGGAATTTTACATTTCGCTCCCGTGAATTCGAGCAAATGGAGATCGAGTATTTTGTTAAACCGGGCACGGAGGATGAGTGGTATAAGAAGTGGATAGATGAAAGGTTCAACTGGTATATAAAATTCGGGATAAAGAAAGAAAATCTCAGGAAAAGAGAACATGCCAAGGATGAGGTGGCCCATTACGCTAAGGCCTGCACTGATATAGAATACCAGTTTCCGTTCGGCTGGTCAGAACTTGAAGGCATAGCCAACAGGACTGATTTTGACCTGAAGCAGCATATGGAGTTGAGTTCTAAAGATATGCAGTATTTTGACGATGAGGCAAAAGAGAGATATGTGCCCTATGTGATAGAACCTTCAGGCGGCATTGACCGCTCCATTCTGGCGTTTCTTGTGGACTCTTACAGAGAGGAGCAGGTAAGGGGGGAGAAACGTGTTTCGCTGAGTATCCACAGTAGTCTTGCGCCCATCAAGGCGGCGGTTCTACCGCTACTGAAGAAAAAGCCTGAGATCACAAAGTTGGCGAAAGAGATCACTGCGGATCTCAGAGGCTCTATCAAGGTGGTGTATGATGACACTGCCTCGATAGGCAGGCTATATAGGCGGCAGGATGAGATCGGCACGCCTTTCTGCATCACAGTTGACGTTGACACATTGACCGATAAAAAGGTCACTGTGCGCGACAGAGATACGATGCGGCAGGAAAGAATAGAGATAACGAATTTAAAAGAATATTTATCCCGCAAGTTAACGTGAAAGGAGCGGCATGGAGATTAAGGTGGCTACAAAAAAGGGAAAGACTAATACTGTAAAGGGAAGTAAAAACGTATATAGTTTTGGGAAAGGCAAGGCGCAGGGCAGCGCTCAGATGAAGAACCTTCTCGGTGGAAAAGGGGCTAATCTTGCGGAGATGACAAATCTCGGCATACCTGTTCCGGCGGGATTTACCATATCCACGGATGTCTGCACCTATTACTATGGCAATAACAACAACTATCCCAAGACGTTGGAAGGCGAAGTAGAAAAGGCGCTTCAGCACGTGGAAAGCATAATGGGCGCCAAGTTTGGGGATAAGGACAACCCTCTTTTAGTTTCCGTAAGATCCGGCGCGAGAGTCTCCATGCCGGGCATGATGGACACAGTACTAAACCTGGGCCTCAATGATACTACTGTGCAGGGGCTCATAAAGCAGACTAATAATGAGCGCTTCGCTTACGACGCTTACAGAAGGTTTGTACAGATGTACGGCGACGTTGTCCTGGGGCTTAAGCCGCAGAACAAAGACGAGCATGATCCTTTTGAAGTTCTCATGGATAAAATAAAAGAAGAAAAGGGTATAAAACTTGATGTGGATCTCACGGCAGAGGACCTTAAGAAGCTGGTATCGCTTTTTAAGAAAGAGATCAAGTTAAAGACCGGTAATGATTTCCCGGAAGATGCTATGCAGCAGTTGTGGGGCGCGATAGGGGCCGTCTTCGGTTCATGGAATAACGAGCGGGCCATCGCGTACCGTCAGATCAATAACATCCCGGGCGCATGGGGAACAGCCGTAAACGTACAATCTATGGTATTTGGAAATATGGGAGAAAACAGCGGAACAGGCGTCGCGTTTACAAGAGACCCTTCGACCGGAGAGAAGAAATTCTACGGTGAATATCTGCTTGACGCTCAAGGTGAGGACGTTGTGGCCGGTACAAGGACGCCTCAGCCGATAGAAAAATTAGAAAATGATATGAAGGGCCCGTACGAGAAGCTCTTAAAGATATGCAAAAAACTTGAAGACCATTACAAAGATATGCAGGATATGGAATTCACCATACAAAAAGGCAAGCTGTGGATGCTGCAAACGCGGACAGGGAAAAGGACAGGCATGGCAGCCATAAAGATAGCCGTTGATATGGTGAACGAAGGGTTCATCTCTGAAGATGTTGCTCTCTCCAGGGTAGACCCCGAGCAGTTGAACCAGCTCCTGAGGCCTATCTTTGATCTGGCGGAGAAGAAAAACGCCATAAAAGAAGGCAGACTTCTCGCAAAAGGCCTCAACGCCGGTCCCGGAGCCGCTTGCGGCAAAGTGGTGTTTAACGCTGTAGACGCCGAGGAATGGGCAGGCCGCGGTGAAAACGTGATCCTGACAAGGATAGAGACCAGCCCGGAAGACATAAAAGGCATGAATGCGGCAGTCGGCATCTTAACACAGCGCGGCGGCATGACGTCTCATGCCGCTCTCGTAGCAAGGCAAATGGGTAAGGTCTGCGTCGCGGGATGCGGCGCGTTAGATATAGATTATGTCGGCCGGAAGATGACCGTAAAGGACAAAGAGATCAAGGAGGGCGACTATATATCCATCGACGGAAGCACAGGAGAAGTTATACAGGGTGAAGTCCAGACAAAGCCGTCAGAGGTATTGCAGGTATTGTTTGAAAAAAGCCTTGATCCTGACAAGTCAGAGACATATCAGCTTTTTGACAAGCTGATGAAATGGGCTGACAAAAGGCGAAAACTCGGCGTAAGAACAAATGCTGACCAGCCTGATCAGGCGGCTAAAGCTATAGCTTTTGGGGCCGAAGGTATCGGGCTCTGCAGAACTGAGCATATGTTTTTCGGTGAGAATAAAATAAGCGCCATGAGGGAGATGATCCTGGCTGATGATGAGAGCGGCAGAAGAAAAGCGCTGGAAAAACTTCTTCCTATGCAAAAGGAAGACTTTGTCGGGATATTCAAGGTGATGAACGGATTCCCCGTAACGATAAGGACGCTGGATCCGCCATTACACGAATTCCTGCCTCACGGCGAAAAAGAGATAGATAGGCTGGCGTCAATAATGAACGTCAGCACGGAAAAGCTTCATTCAAAGATCAGCAGTCTGAAGGAGATGAATCCGATGCTGGGTCACAGGGGCTGCCGGCTTGGGATAGTATATCCGGAGATAACAGAGATGCAGGCAAAGGCCATATTCGAGGCGGCTTGTGAAGTGAGTAAGGCGGGCATTGATGTAAAGACGGAGATCATGATACCGCTTGTCAGTCATGTCAACGAACTTAGATCTCAGGCGACTCTGGTGAGGAATGTGGCCGAAGAAGTCATAAGCAAAAATAAGGCGAAGGTCGATTATCTGATAGGGACGATGATAGAACTGCCGCGCGCCTGTATTACAGCTGATGAAATAGCGGAAGTCGCCGAGTTCTTTTCATTCGGGACGAATGACCTTACGCAGACTACATATGGCTTCTCAAGGGATGACGCGGCCAATTTTCTGGTCCACTACTACGATAAGGACATACTAAAAGACGATCCTTTCCAGACTATCGACCAGTCCGGAGTGGGAGAGCTTGTCAAGATGGGAGTCAATAAGGGCCGCAGCGTGCGGAAGGGGCTAAAAATAGGCATATGCGGTGAACACGGCGGAGAGCCGCGCTCAGTGGAATTCTGCCATCGTATAGGGCTGAACTATGTCAGCTGTTCTCCTTTCCGCGTGCCCATAGCGCGATTGGCAGCTGCCCAGGCAGCGCTTAAAGATAAGAAGAAAACAAAAAAGTGAGCATAAATGGATGCGATAAAACTGTATCTTAAAGACATAAAAAATATCCCGCTTCTTACCGCTAAAGAAGAGTTGGAATTAGCAAATAAGATCAAGAAGGGCAGCAAGGCTGCGAGGGCGAAGATGATCCGCTCAAACCTTCGTCTCGTGATCAATATTGCCAAGCGTTACAGCTATCTGGGTGTTCCCATGATGGACCTCATCGAGGAAGGTAATCTGGGGCTCATGAAGGCGGTAGAGAAGTATAACCCGAAACGCGGATATAGGTTTTCGACGTATGCTGCCTGGTGGATACGGCAGTATATCACCCGTGCCATCGCGAATCAGGGGAAAACTATCCGCGTACCTGTATATATGGTGGAAACCGCCATGCGCTTTAAAAAGGTATCGGAACAGCTTCTAATGGAACTTAAAAGAAAAGCCTCGCTAAGGGAAGTAGCCAAAAGGATGAGACTGTCCATGAAGAAGATGAGGCAGCTCAATAAGATGGCGGCAAAGATATCATCGCTGAACGCGCCTATAGGCAGTGAGGGGACAGCCGAGTTTATGGATCTTATAGAGGATGAGAATGTATCTACCTCCGCTGATGAGCTCATGGAGTTTTTCAAGAAAGAGCATGTAGAGGAATTGCTTGAGCGTATGTCGCCGCGGGAGAAGAAGATACTAACGCTTCGTTTTGGGCTGAAGGACGGCATTCCCCGCACTTTAGGCTCTACTGCTAAACGTTTTGGGATAACAAGAGAGCGTGTGCGCCAGATCGAGAACGCGGCCATGAGAAAACTTAGAGAATATTTGAAACAGCAGGGAATAATGTCGGCTAAGGAGGAGTAGGCGAGCATGGAAGACCTGAAAAAAATCATACGCGATGTACCCGATTTTCCTAAAGCAGGGATAATTTTTAAAGATATCACGCCGCTTTTACAGGATCAAGGCTTTTTTAAAAAAGCCGTGGACAGTATTTGCGGGCAGTACAAGGATAAAAAGATAGATGCGGTTGTGAGCATTGAATCAAGAGGTTTCATTTTTGGTTCCGCTATTGCTTATAAGCTTGGAGCGGGACTTGTGCCTGTCCGGAAGAAGGGAAAGCTTCCCTATAAAACATATTCCGCTACTTATGATCTTGAATACGGGCAGGATACACTTGAGATACATCAGGACGCGGTGAGTAAAGGTACCCGGGTTTTGATAGTGGATGACCTTCTGGCCACAGGCGGCACGCTTGGCGCGACCATCGATCTTGTGAAAAAGATGGGCGCGGACATAGCGGGCATTGCTTTTTTAATAGAATTGACTTTTTTGAAAGGAAGAGAGAAGCACAAGGATCAAGAGATCTTTTCTTTGATAAAATATTAAAGATAGATGCGCCTGCCCGCCTGCGCTATTGTGTAAGTGTTTCTTACGAAGTAAGCTTCGGCGGACACGGCTTCTCATAGAAGAGTTTCATAGATGCGCCTGTAGCTCATCAGGATAGAGCGGAAGTTTCCTAAACTTCGTCAGCAGGGGGTTCGAGTCCCTCCAGGCGCACCACTATAGCGGTCGGGCTCCGGGGCCAAAAAGTGAGGAATGGGCTTTTTGCCCCTTCGTCCTGCAGCAATGGAATAAGCGGGCAGGACTAGCGACCGAGCGCGAAATGCGCGAGGAAGTGCAGTGTTCAACTGAACGCTGCCGACCGAGCGCGAAATGCGCGAGGAAGTGCAGTGTTCAACTGAACGCTGCCGACCGAGCGCTTTTAAAGAGAAAACTTTTTAGAAAAGTTTTCTCTTTAAGGATCTCTTTCAAAATTCAGCTATGCCGAGTCAAGGCACACTACGACGTTCGGGCTCCGGGGCTAAAAAGTGAGGGATTATAATTTATTATGATAGATCTGCATACTCATACCATACTTAGTGACGGGGAGCTCCTGCCGAGCGAGCTTGCCAGGAGAGCCGAGGTCAAAGGCTACCGCGCCATCGGCATCACTGACCACTGCGACTGGTCGAATATAGATTTTGTGGTACCGCATATAGCGAAGGCCGCGGCCAGCCTGAACCGGCACTGGAAAATAAAAGTTATCCCCGGAGTCGAACTTACCCATGCCCCTATTGAAGAAATTGAATCACTTACCAGGTTTGCCAGGGAAAACGGCGCCAAGATAGTAGTAGCTCACGGAGAGACTCTAAGTGAACCCGTCATAAAAGGAACAAATAGGAGAGCCATAGAGTGCGGAGTCAACATACTGGCGCACCCGGGAAATATCTCTGAAGAGGATGCCCGGCTCGCTAAAGAAAAAGGTGTCATGCTTGAGATCACGGCACGCAAGAGCCATAACGCGACCAATAAGCATGTAGCGGATATTGCGCGTAAAACAGGCGCCAAATTAGTATTTAATACGGATGCTCATAAAGCAGAGAATATTATAACCAAGGATAACGCCATAGAAGTCATGAGCAGCGCCGGACTGTCAAAAGAAGAGATGGAAAAAGTTTTTCAAAACTCAGAAAACTTTATTGCTTCACTTTTAATTTCTTAACAGAATAGATTTTTTGTTATATTAATAGTATTATATAGTTGTGATTTTTTTTGTTCTGAGACCTTGACAAAAGTGAGCTTTGTGGTATACTCTTTACCAAAGTGAAGGTATCTTTTAGTTACGCCTATACCACGGTAGGTAGCTTTAATCCGGCAAGAAAGGGGGTGAAATCCTTAAGGCTCAAGTTACCTATTAAAGCGTGATATAGATATAGATGTAGACAAATTCGGGTCAAGTAACACGCATCTAAGGAATTCATCACAGGCCTGAATTCGAATGATATATTTTAAAATAAATTTAACGTATTAAATCGTAACATGAGGAGGTATAGTATGAAGTTATTAAGGGGGCTATTTGTATTAGCTCTTGCAATAGCATTCACCATACCTGCACTCGCTGAAACGCAAAGCATCAAGCTAAGCGGCGATGTTATCGTCAGGCACATTATGCGTGACGATTATGACTTCAATAAGCATGATGATGATGTAGCTGACACAGACGCAAGCTATTTCATGCATAACGCCGAGATCCAGCTGGATGCCGATCTTACAGACAATGTTTCAGCGACTATCAGGGTGATGAATCAGACAGATTGGAACGTAAGCTATATTACAGAAGGAGCCAATACCCACACAGACTATGATCCGCATGCCGTAGTCGGCGCCGGCGGCCTTGACGGCCCGCAGGATAACTACGGTGAGTTCGATGTCATAGTCGACCTCGCGTATGTGACTTTAAAGGAATTCTTTTTCACTCCTTTGACAGTCAGGATCGGTAAGCAGGATATATGGTTTGGTAAGGGTTTCATCATCGGCGGATTATTCGATGACCCGAACGGCCAGATATCAGGTGATGAATGGTCAACCAATAATTCTTTCAAAGCCATAAGAGCGACTTGGGATTATGAGCCTTGGACAATTGACGGTGTGTTCGCGATGATAGAGGAAAACGAAGTCCAGGCAGATGACGACCAGCAGCTCTACGGTGTAAACGTTGGTATTGACCTGTCAGAATATAAAAATGCGGAAGTAGAAATGTACTACTGGTACATGATAGACGATGAAATACCGAACTTCATCACCAGCAAGGAAGACCGCATCCACGTCCTTGGTACGCGAGGCAGCTTTGATCCTCACGAAGACATCACTCTCTTTGGTGAACTCGCGTTACAGGGTGGCACGTACATAGCAAACGCAGTGCAGCCTGAGCCCAAGAAGAGAAATGCATGGGCTTGTGATCTTGGCGCTGACCTCAGACTCTGGGAAGATGATTATGCCTGGAGGCCTGTATTCGGAGCCGAGTATATATTCTATTCCGGTAATAATGAGCATAACACGACATTAGCCGGTGAGGACTTTAAGGGTTGGAACAGAATGTTCCGCGGAAAGTTAGACAGCGCGATCCACGATCATTATAACGTGTTCTATACCGCTGGAATGCCCACAACGGAGAGAGCTGATACAAACCTGCATCAGTTTATCCTGAAGTGGGGTCTTCAGCCAATGGATAACCTTTCGGTTGACGGGAGATATATACATTTCCGTCTGCATGAAAACGCATGGGGGCCTTCAAACGCTGCCGGTACGATGGGCTATGGCGTACAGGAGAAAGGTGTCGGAAACGAAGTCGACATAGAGTGGACGTATGAATATACAGAAGACGTCACATTCGGTCTCTTAAGCGCGTGGTTCTGGTCCGGAGATTACTACTGGACTCCTGAAGATACAGACAGCACAGCGGCTGTAGTTGCCGGAGCGAACTCTGGTAGTTCAAAGAGCGTTGCAAGAGAAGTTGTTGCTACTTGCAAAGTCTCGTTCTAGTTTAGTTTGATCTGAACGCAAAAAAGCCCGGCATTTCTAACGAAGTGCCGGGTTTTTTTGTTTTTCTTGACAACCATTTAGTAATTATGTATACTTTACTAAAATAAATCGATCAATAAAACCGGAGGTGAGGCATGGCGGAGGATAAAGTAGTACAGGAAGGCAAGATATTCGCGGTAATCGGATACCTTGGTATCTTATGCCTTATACCTTTATTATTCAAGAAGGAGAACAAATTCGCCCTGTTCCACGGCAAACAAGGGCTGGTTATCTTTATAGGTGAGGTAGCCCTGGGCATTATAAGCGTAGTGCCGTTCCTGGGCTGGCTGGTGGGATTTTTCGGTGTTTTGATCTTCGGCATCCTTTCGCTAGTAGGTATTGTGCAGGTTTTAATGGGCAATTACTGGAGAGTGCCTTTAGTCGCTGATTTAGCCGATAAGTTTAATATATAGTTTTGAGTATCTAACAATAGGGGACAGACACTTTTAGACATAAAAGTGTCTGTCCCCTATTCCATGAAAATGAAAAAATCCAAAATAGACATTTACAAATCGATGAAGTTCTGTACTATTTGCCCCAGGAAGTGCGGGGTGGATAGGACTGCGGGTAAAAGCGGATTTTGTAAGGCCGGCAGCAAAATAGAGGTCTACTCTGCCGATCTCCATTTTGGGGAAGAGCCGCCGATCTCCGGCACCAATGGTTCCGGGGCCATCTTTTTTAATCACTGTAACCTGTCCTGCGCGTATTGCCAGAATTATAGATTCAGTCAATTGAAGGATGGTAAAGAGTTCGAAATAAGCTCATTTGTCGATCTGATGCTATCCCTTGAGAAGAAGGGAGCGCATAACATCAATCTCGTTACACCTACGCATTACGCTGTCCAGATCGCAAATGCCGTGATCGAGGCAAGACGTAACGGCCTGAAAGTGCCTATTGTATATAATTCAAGCGGCTATGAGAAGGTAGATGCCCTTAAGATGCTTGATGGGCTGGTTGATATATATTTAGTTGATATGCGCTATGCTGATGACGGACATGCGATGAAATACTCTTCCTGCGGTAACTACGTTGAATCAAATGAACAAGCCGTAAAGGAAATGTACAGGCAGGTCGGCACGCTAAAGCTATCCGGATCCGGCATAGCTGAGAAGGGCATAATAATAAGGCATCTTATATTGCCGAATGATATCAGCGGTTCCGAAAAGATCTTCAGATTCATAGCGAATCAAGTCGATACCAACACCTATATATCACTCATGAGCCAATACTATCCTGCCAACAGGGCATCCACACACAGAGAGCTTAAGCGCGGCATAAATAAATCGGAATACGATAATGCAGTGCGCCTCCTATATAAGTATAACCTTAATCAAGGCTGGGTGCAGGAGTTCACGGGAGGCTTTGTTGATTCAGGCTTTGCAGGCACCAATATTGAACCCGATCTCTAATCCCTTACGTATAAAATAAAATCCCAAATTCGCGCGAAGCACGAATTTGTCCTGAGAATACGACAAAGAGGAGTATTCGAAGGGCCACAATTCGCGCGAAGCACGAATTTGTCCTGAGAATACGACAAAGAGGAGTATTCGAAGGGCCACAATTCGCGCGAAGCACGAATTTGTCCTGAGAATACGACAAAGAGGAGTATTCGAAGGGCCACAAATTTTTGCACGCTCGAATTTGACTTTTTTTAAAATTGCAGGTATACTTCATATTACCTTGTCATATCTTGTATTAATATATATAAAATATAACAATTCGTAGAAAACTATACTTGATTTATTTGAATCTTTGATAATATGGAGGTATAACGGTGAAGAATAGTGTGATGACTGTCCGCGAAGTTGCCAGGTACCTCAGGATGAAGCCGGTCACTATATATAAACATGCCCAGGAGGGCAAGTTGCCGGCTTTTAAGGTAGGTTCGTCATGGCGCTTCAAGAAAAAGACCATAGACGGATGGATCGCCGGACAGGAAAAGGAAGAACTCGAGAAATTGGATCTCGCGGTAAAATAATGCTGAGCTAAACAACTGCTCAGCTTTTTTACTTTCATACAAAGGTTTAACATGAGTAAACGTATAGTTATAACCGGGATAGGTGTACTAGCCCCGAACGGAATAGGTAAGGATGAATTCTGGAACGCGTTGGAGCAGGCGAGATCCGGAATAAAGCCGGTTACATTATTCGATACATCCACTACAAGGTCAAAACTGGCCGGGGAGATATCAGATTTTGATCCTGTTCAGATCCTGGGAAAGAAAGGCCTGCGTACTCAGGATAGGAGTACAAAGCTGGTCAATTCCGCCGCGAAACTCGCGCTGGACGATGCCGGATTCGAATATCCGATACCTGAAGATGAAGCGGCTAAATTTGGCGTGGCCCTGGGCTCCACGATGGGAAGCGTATGGTCAATAAGTGAATTTGACAAAGTAGCGCTTCGTGAAGGACCGGGGGCGGTAAATCCGGCGCTGTTTTCCAATACAGTCATGAATTCTCCGGCAAGCCAGATCTCGATCAGATTTAACATAAAGGGCTTTAACGCGACCATCTCCACAGGTTTTACTTCCAGTGCAGACGCGATAAGCTACGCTTATAATCTTATGAGATTCTACGACTATAAAGTTGTTTTAGCGGGCGGAGTTGAGGAGCTATGTGAACAAACATTTAAGGGATTTCATAAAATAGGCCATTTAGCCGGTTCAAGAGGATCCAAACCGGAATTGAATTGCCCTTTTGACAAGAGGCGAAACGGTATTGTTGTTGGTGAAGGTTCTGCTATTTTTATTTTGGAGGATCTGGAACATGCCCGATCAAGAGGAGCCAGAATATATGCTGAAATTTTAGGCTATGGTACATCTTTTGACGTGAAAAGCAGGAATATATATAACCCTAAAGCGGAGGGCGCGGCGGAAGCTATTAAATTTGCTTTAGAGGACTCAAAGACAAAACCGGAAGACATTGACTACATATCCGCAAGCGCGAATTCCACACTAGATTGCGATGTTATGGAGACAAGGGCCGTAAAAAAAGCGTGCGGCGAGCATGCGAAAGAGATACCGATAAGCAGCATTAAGAGTATGATAGGAGAGACTTTTTCGGCATCAGGCGCTATGAATGTTGCCGCAAGCCTTGGTGTATTTGAAAAACACTTTTTACCGCCGACGATAAATTATGAGAAGCCAGACAAGCGCTGTGACCTGGATTTTGTGCCCAATAAGGCGCGAAGGAAAAATATTAATATAGCACTTGTTAATGCGTTTAGCCCTACGGGAAATAATACAACTTTAGTATTAGCAAGAAGCAAGGAGAATTAATATGCTGTTAAAAGATAAGGTAGCGATAATAAGCGGCGGATCAAGGGGCATAGGCAGGGCCGTGGCGCTGGAACTGGCAAATGAGGGAGCCGATATAGCTTTCAATTATCTAAAGAGCGAAGACAGGGCTCTTGAAGTTAAGAAGGAAATAGAATCAAAGGGAAGAAAAGCGCTTATCTTTAAGTCTGACGTGAAGAACTTAGCTCAAATGAAGAATATGGTGAACGAGACGAAAGAGAAATTTGGTAGACTGGATATTATTGTGAACAACGCGGGGATATTACGGGATAAAGCATTAATGCTGATGGGGGTAGAGGACTGGGAGGATGTTATTTCAACCAATTTATCCGGCGCTTTTAACCTTATAAAAGCCGCAATAGTCACGTTAATGAAGGAAAAACAGGGTAATATCATTAATATAACATCAGTAGCCGGAATAAAAGGCATGCCGAGACAGGTAAATTATTCTGCCAGTAAAGCGGGACTGGTGGGCATGACCAAGGCTTTAGCTAAGGAAGTTGCCTCGTATAATATAAGGGTGAATGCCATAGCGCCGGGTTATATAGATACCGACATGGTAGGCGGATTGAAGGAAAACCATAAAACAGAGTTAATGAAAAGGATCCCCTTAAATAGATTTGGGACCCCTGATGAGGTAGCAAAGGTAGTGACTTTTTTAGCATCAGAACGATCTAAATATATAACAGGGCAAGTAATATCAATTGATGGCGGATTGGCCATATAAACGGAGGTATAGTATGCCTGAAATCTACTCCGAAACTTTAGAAAAAGATCTGCGGGCTATAGTTGCCGATATTGTCGAGATCGACGAGGGGAATATTACATCTGAGGCTAACTTCGTGGAAGATCTGGGGATGGATTCTATGATGGCCCTGGAGATCCTGGCTACTGTGGAGAAAAAGTATAAGCTTAAGATCCCCGAAGAAAATCTTACAAAGATGACAAGCTTAAAGCAAGTAGTCGAGCTTGTTAACGGTTTGTTAAAATAAAAAGTTAAAATATTATGAATAAGCGTGTAGTAATAACCGGATTGGGAGTTATATCATCGATTGGAATCGGCAAAGAGGATTTCTGGAATAATCTTATTGCCGGGAAATCCGGCATAAGCGATGTGACGACTTTCGATACCTCTAAATATGATAACCACAAAGGCGGCGAAGTAAAAGATTTTAATCCATCAGATTTTATTTCTCGTAAGCATATAGCTGAGATGGGAAGGGCATCACAATTTGCAGTTGCAGCTTCGCAATTAGCACTTGATGATGCCAAGATGCACACCTTAGAAGCAAAAAAGGCTCGAGCCGGGGTGATAGTTGGCACAACCATGGCAGATGCTCAGGCCATAGAACAAATAGACAAGTATTGGATTGATAAAAGTGAAGATGAAGTATGGGCAACAAATATTGTTAAATATCCAAGCAATGTTATAGCCGATAATGTAGGATACTATTTGGGGACACAGGGACCAAATTATGTGCTTCCTAATGCTTGTGCTGCAGGTAATTATTCTATAGGTTATTCTTTTGATCTTATAAGAGCTGGAAAGACTACCATTATGCTGGCTGGTGGTTCTGAGCAATTTTCAAGAATTACTTTTACTGGATTTAGCCGTCTATTTGCGATGTCTCCTGATCGGTGTCAACCCTTTGACAAGAATCGAAAGGGCATGATTGTAGGCGAGGGAGCTGGCATATTGGTTTTAGAGGAATTAGAGCATGCAAAGAGAAGGGGTGCTACAATGCATGCCGAAGTACTGGGATACGGGTTAAGCTGCGATGCCCACCATATGACTGCGCCAAGTGTAAAAGGCATAACTTCGGTTTTGGAAAATGCTATGAAATTTTCAGATATAAGAAAAAATGATGTTGAATTTATCTGTACACATGGTACTGGGACTCCCGCCAATGATAGGGCTGAATGCCATGCCATGAAAAATGTTTTTGGAGAAAAATTCAAAGAGATTCCTGTAAATTCAATAAAGTCTATGCTTGGCCATACCATGGGAGCAGCAAGTGCGATAGAGTCAATAAGTACAATTTTGGCAATAAAAAATGGTATCATTCCACCAACGATAAATTATGAGATATCCGATCCTGAGTGTGAGTCAGTCGACTGCGTAGCAAATGAAGCTCGTGTGAAAAAAATAAAAATAGCGCTAAATAATGCTTTAGCTTTCGGCGGCAATAACGCATGCATAGTTTTTAAAAAAATACAAAATTTATAAAATGCCTAAATTTGCTTTTATAGCCCATCCCATAACGACAGAACATCTATATGAAATTTACAGCGGTTTTGCTGGTAAAATACTATCTTTTTTCCCGAAAAATATGCTTAAAGAATTATTGCTTAGACTTCCGCCTGTTAGTTTTGGAGTATGTAAAAATGTAAAATCATCAGAAGGAAAAACTATAGAAGGAGAAGGATTCCTTTTTCTTTTATTGCCAGAGCAGATAGCGATGCTCGACGAGAAATTTGTTCTAGACAAGATAGCCGCCACTATTAAAAAAGCCAAAGAGTCAGGTGCGCAGATTGCCGCGCTGGGCGGTTTCGCATCGGTAGTTGGTAATGAAGGAGAGAAGTTAGCCAAGCAAGTTAATGGTATAGCGATTACAAGCGGTAACACATGTACAGCAGCCTTGACTATACAAGGCATTCTTAAAGCAGCTTTAATTTTAGATGTGAAAATAGAAAATACTCATATGACAGTTATAGGAGCAACAGGTGATATAGGTAGTATTTGCTCAAAGATTTTTGCCAAAAAAGTAAAAAAATTAAATATAGTAGCAAGAAGGCAGGATCGATTATCCAATTTTGCTAACGCATTAAGAAGGAGTGGAAGCGCAGAAGTAGAGCTATTTAAACGTACATCCGATGCCATAAAAGGCGTTGATATTATTCTGAGCACGACTAGTTCATTGACAACTTTGATCGAACCAGAATATTTAAAACCTGGAGCAATTGTTTGCGATGTTTCTTTGCCTGCAAATATTCCCAAGGAAATAGTAAATATAAGGAAGGATATATTGGTATTTGAGGGTGGCCTGGCGAAATTGCCTTATTCAAAGGAGATCAAAGGCAAAAATTGGAACAGATTACTGCCTGGTGATAGGACGTATGGTTGCTTGGCAGAGGCAATGCTTTTGTCGTTTGAGAATAGACTGGAGAACTATTCGATTGCAAGGGGAAATATAACTGAAGAAAATATACAAGAAATATGTGGCTTATTAAAAAAACATTCTTTTGAAGTATCCGATTTTTTCTGTGGGTATAAGTTTTTCACAGAAAAGGACTTGGAAGAGATAAAGAAATGTAAAGTGAAGGGAAATAATTATGCAGGGGTCCTTTAATCCATTTTTCATTCCATCCTTTATTGCATCGCTATTACTACTTTTTTTGGGAGTGTTTGTTTATTCGAGGAATAAAAAATCGTTAGTTAATGTTTTATTCTCGTTAGAATGTTTCGTGTCTTTTATATGGCAGTTTTGCTATGCTATGATGTATTTATTTTCCAATGATGAACAGCTAGCAGCATTTTGGATGAAAATAGGTTATGTGGGCGTAATCTACATTTCAGTTTTTTATTACCATTTTATTATAGAATTTTTTGAAAGAAAGAAGGAAAGGATCATTGTCTATATTTCATACGGCATTGCTACCGTATTTGTTTTTTTTCATCTTACAACCAATTTGTTTACAAACGGAGTAATAAAATATTTTTGGGGGTACTATCCACGAGCATCTGTCATACATCCGTTTTTTTTGGTGTTTTTTATAGGTCTAATATGTTTAATCATAACTCATTCATTTATGGGGTTCTTGAATAGAGAGAAACTTTTTCACGATAGGAGAAAAGAGCAGGTCAAATATCTTTTTTGGGCATATTTTTTGTACGCACCAGCTTGTGTCGACTATATAGCAAATTATAATATTACGTTCTATCCGTTTGGCTACGTATTTTCAACAGCGTTTCTTGGTATTATCGCTTATGCTATTGTCAAACATCAACTTATGAATATTGAAGTCATTATACGCCGCGCGGTCGTGTTTACAGGATTATTTGCCGCGGCATACGGAGTATTTGCTTTCTTTACATCACTGACTCAAGATGTGTTTCAGAATATTACCGGTGGAAATAGATGGGCGGTGTTTGTTCCTTCTATATTGCTAATTGTGTTGGCATTGCGGCCACTGGAGAATTTTTTGGTCAGGATAACAGACAGGTTCCTATTTCAGAAAAAATATGATTATAGAGAATTACTACGCGCTCTTTCGCACGAAGTCATAACTATTATGGATCTCAACAAACTTACGAAGAGGATCGTTGATGATCTCGTAAATATAATGAGGGTTGAGAGCTGCGCTATCATGTTGTATGACAAGAATAAAGATGTTTATGATATTATTGCGGCCAGGGGGATAAAGGGCGGAAGTATATCATTCTCAAGGGATAACCAGACCATCACATTTCTTAAGACAGCTCATTTACCTATCAAGAAAAATGAGCACATTGACAAGATGGGTGAGAAGGGAACTATAAAGGAGGACATGAAGAAACTTGGCGCTGAATTTATCTTGCCTCTTATAGTGCATGATGAGCTCTTAGGCCTCATCAGCCTGGGCATGAAAAAGTCAGGAGAGGAATACAACCAGGACGATATTGCTATATTGGAATCTCTGACAGGGACAGCGTCGATCGCTATTAGTAACGCTCAGTATGTTGTCAATACTATGGAGCTTGAAGCGGAGGCGGCGCAAAGAGAGAAGATGGCCGTTGTCGGTACTCTGGCGGCAGGAATAAATCATGAGATATGTAATCCTTTAGGAATAGCGAGGGGGCAGTGCGAAGTCTACATATTAAATCAGAGAGAAGGGCTGTATGTCAATAAGCCCAAGGATGAGCAGATCGCCGAAGCCATGAAAGTCATGGAAAAAGTATTGCGTGAAACTGACAGGGCAACCGCGATCACTAAGAAGCTTTCAAGCTTTGCCAAACCGTCTAAAGGTGAGATATCGGAAAATGTTAAAATAGAGGAAGAGCTGGAAGAGGTCATAGCTTTGGTGGATCACGAGCTTAAACTGGGAAAGATAGATCTGAACTTGAATGTCCCGGATGATCTACCTCCTATAAGGTGTGACCGTAAACAATTACAGCAAGTATTATTTAACATCATAAGAAACGCGGGCCAGGCCATAGGCGGCAAAGGAACGATTACTGTAGACATCAAGACCATTGAAGATAAGATCAGAATTCACATAAAGGACACAGGTCACGGTATATCTAAGGATAAGCTATCCGAGATCTTCAATCCATTCTATACTACTAAAGACCCGGGCAAGGGTACCGGCCTCGGGCTTTTTATAGTGCGTCAGCTTGTGGAAAGGAATAAGGGCAGGATCATAGTAGGCAGTGAAGTCGGAAAAGGCACCACATTTACATTGGAATTTCCGGCTACAGAGAGGGTGAAGTTATGAAGAGGCCGAAGATATTGACTATAGACGATGAGATGGGTTTTGTTGATATGATAAAAAACTATTTTTCTCTGCGCGGATATGACGTATTCACAGCTCTGAGAGGCGCTGCCGGATTGTATATCATCGAACAGGAAAAGCCTGATGTGGTTTTAATCGATTTCAAGATGCCGGAAATAGACGGGGATCAGATCTTCCGGCAGATGAAGAAGATCCACCCTGAAGGAAAGGCTATTATGATAACCGCGTTCAGGGATGAGGGGGGGACTGAAAAGAGATTATTAAATATGGGGGTTTACGCTTATTTTGAAAAACCGATCACATCCATGAAGGATCTTGAGGCAACGATAAAAAATGCGGTTACACAAAAATAGAGGCGGTGATTAAAATGATCAAAGTTTTAGTGGTAGATGATGAGCAGGAGATATGTAATTTTGTAAGGGATTTTTTCAAGGAAAGAGGCATTGAGGTCATAACCGCCTTAAACGGGGAAGAAGCTCTTGAGATGATAAAGAACGAGGAAGAGCTTACAGTGCTTCTTGATATCAGGATGCCTAAAATGGGCGGTATGGAGGCGTTACGCCGCATAAAAAAAGAAAAACCGCGCTTCAAGGTGATCATGGTCACATGCATCGATGACATTGAGAAGATGGAAGAGGCTAAGAGATGCGGCGCCGAGGCTTACTTAACAAAACCTTTAGTCCTTAAAGAGCTGCTTAAAGTTGTCATGAATAATGTGCCGGGTAATGACAAGAGCGGAAAATGAAGAAGGATAAGAAAAATAAAAATAATTGGAAAGAAATACAGAATCAGCTTATCAAAAAATGCCTGGATGTCAAGCCGCATTTTACGCCTTCCGGCCGCTTGAAGACCACAGATAAGCTCAATTACAGGGAGGTGATCGAGAAGGCGTCGCGAAGCATGATCCGCTTTAAGAAACCTACGCGCCTTATACGCATGATAGTGCGCATAATAGCTGAGCAGGTAAGGGTTCTTCATACAGGGGTCTTATTATATAGAGAAAAGAATAATTCCTATGTCCTTATAGACAGCAAAGGTGAGGAAGGGAAGAGGCTTCCCATCGGATATGTAAGACTACCTTTAGATAGTCCGCTGATAACCGCATTTATGGAAAAAAAGTCATTTTTGATAGACTCACACGGCGCGCTTCTTCTCGAAAAGATAACGAAAACGCTTAATGACGCGGATTTATTGAAAAAACAGATGGGGATGGAGCACAAGATCAAGAGATTAAAGTCTGAAATGGATATATTACGTTCTGAAGTCTGTATCCCGGCATACTACAAAAGAAAGTTACTTGGAATATTAATTCTGGGGCCGAAGCTTTCCGGAGAAAAATATAATGATGATGAGATAGGCTTTTTCGCTACTTTAGCGAATGACGTGGCGATGGCGATCACGAATTCCCAGCTTATAACAAGCCTTCAATCAAAAGTAAAAGAGATAGGTGTCCTTTATGAAAAGGAAAGACGGCTTTTTATCCACACCTCAATAGCCCTGGCCGCCGCAATCGACGCGAGAGACCCGTATACTCACGGTCATACGTCGCGTGTTACCCACTATTCTCTTAAAATAGCGGATGAGCTAAAGCAGGCTCCTGAAATAATGGATTATGAGAATTTCAGGGAGACGCTTCACATAGCGTCTCTTCTGCATGATATCGGTAAAATAGGGGTGCGGGACAATATACTGAATAAAGCCGATGCGCTTACCGGCGAGGAATACATAGAAGTCAAAAAGCACGCGGACATCGGCGCTGCCATATTAAGCCCGATAAAAGAACTGGGCGGTATCATAGAGATTGTCAGGGCCCATCATGAAAGATTTGACGGCACCGGATATCCTGGCGGCTTAGAGGCGGATGAGATCCCGTTTCCTTCGCGGATAATCTCCGTAGCGGATGTTTTTGACACGGTAACCACAGACCGTCCTTATAGAAAGAAAATACCGGACGCGGATGCCGTAAAAGAAATCGAGAAAAATTCAGGAACACAGTTTGATCCGCTGGTCGTACAGGCATTTGTCGATGCGTACAATAGGGGGAAGGAATTTTTAAACCCGACTTATTCCGGCTACTGACAATAATTAAAGATTGACTTAACCCGGCATTGGATGTATATTTATCGTAAAATCATCCTATTATAATAAAATACGGAGGAGATAATAATGAATTTATTATACAAAAGATCGTTAGCGGTTGTTTTTTTGATGATCATGCTGCTTCAGCTTTCCGGCTGCGGAGAGACCCTTCGGGGCGTAGGCAAGGATTGGGGCAGAGTAGGCAAAGGCGTTAAAACAATATTTGTCAGAGATAGCGAATAGACTTTTACTGTCGAAGAGGTGCTAGTTGTCAATACATCCCACCGCAGTAATAGATCCCGGAGCAGAGATAGCCAGCGACGTGGAAGTGGGGCCCTACACAGTTATCGAAGATAACGTAAAGATAGGACCGCGTGTCAAGATCTGGGCTAATGCCTACATATGCAGATATACTGAGATAGGCGAAGACACCCAGGTACATATGGGCGCTGTTATAGGGCACTTGCCGCAGGATATTTCATTTAAAGATAAGAAAAGCGGGCTCCTCATAGGAAAGCGGAATGTGATCCGTGAATATTCGACCATCCACAGAGGTACGCATGAGGCCACTACTACACTGATCGGTGACGATAATTTTTTCATGGCGTTTGCTCACATTGGCCATAATTGTGTTCTGGGCAATAATATTGTGATGGTAAACGGCGCTACGCTGGGCGGGTATGTTCATGTGGGTGATAAAGCGTTTTTGTCCGCGTATGCTGTTGTGCAGCAATTTACCAGAATAGGAGGGCTTTGCATAATAGCGGCTAACTCGCGGGTCACTAAGGATGTACCGCCGTATATGCTGGCAAAAGGGGAGGATTGCAAAATATACGGCCTGAATGTCGTCGGACTAAGAAGGTCTGATTTCTCGCAGGAGACGCGGAATAAGATAAAGAAGGCGCATAAGATCCTCTATCTTTCCGGTTATAGATTAACCCAGGCGATAGAGGAAATTGAGAAAGCGGGCCTCGGTGAAGAGGTCCGGATTTTAATAGATTTTCTGAAAGGTGATTCAAAAAGGGGTATTACGGCTAATATAAAAAGGTAATTATTTTATTTCCAGCACAGCGTCATCAAAAAGCACTTTTCCTCTGGCCTTCTTTCCCCCTAATACTACAAAACTAAGTACAGCTTTCCTGGTTTGCCCGGGAATGATCCCCCTCGCGGTCAACTTAGTCCATTCTGTAGGCCGCGTGATGCTGCTCGATTTTGTTTTTCTGATCTCAGCTTCGCTCTCATCCAGGAATTTAACTTCTATAAAGACTTTGGCGCCGTTTCCGAGCGCAACATCTGTTTTTCTATTCATTACCCAGCCGCTTGCTATAAACGTGCCGGTGGAGGTAATATCAATAGTCTGACTATAACCGCCCCACCTCTCGCCGGTCCCGTAGAATATCTTACCTACAGCTTTATCGCCTGAATGCGCCAGCTCTACCGGCGTCGGAAATCCGGCTATGCCGTTATTTGGGTTTTCATCGCCGCTGCCGCTCCAGTCAGACCATTCCTCCGGCGGAAACTTACCCTGCTCGAAGCCTGGATTTTTTAGAAGGTTTGCCGCGTAACTGTTGTGGCCCAGAAGTAAGCACAGGCCGAGTATGCCTATGACCAGGAAGAAGTTATTTTTCATTGTCATCTCCTTATTTCATATTTCATTAGTCTGATTTTGGTATATATTATATCATATAAATTTCATATTACTGTTATTTCTCTTGAAAAAAACTCATTTACAGTATATATTATACTATGCTTTAATAGATGATATAAGTGACCCGAATGGAGATATATGAGGGACAAGGTGTTGCGTGATGATTTTACCTCTGAAGAGCCATGGCGCGTATTCAGGATAATGGGTGAATTTGTAGAGGGTTTTGAGGCTCTGTCTAAGATAGGGCCGGCTATATCCATATTTGGCTCGGCAAGGACAAAGAGGGGAACAAAATATTATAAGCTAACCGAAAAAATAGCTCAGCTTCTGGTGAAGGAGGGCTATACAATAATAACAGGTGCCGGTCCGGGCATAATGGAGGCTGCTAATAAGGGCGCCAAAAAAGCAAAGGGCGGATCTATTGGGTTGAACATTGTAGTCCCGGAGATCCAGGAGCCCAATCCTTACATTAAGACGCTGATCGATTTCAGATACTTTTTCTGCAGGAAAGTGATGTTTGACAAATATAGTGATGCGTTTGTGGTCCTTCCGGGAGGGTTTGGTACTATGGATGAACTGTTCGAGGCGCTTACTTTAGTCCAGACCGAAAGGGTAAAGCCATTCCCTATTATTGTAGTGGGCACTGAATACTGGAACGGTCTTTTAGAATGGCTTAAAAAGGCCATGTTAGCCAGCGGATGTATATCGAAACTCGACCTGAAGATATTTCATGTGGTCGATAAGCCGGAAGAGATCTCCGGGATATTGAAAAAATTTTACAAGAAGAAAAAAACCAGGAGGTAGGTATGGCTAAAAAGAACACTATCACGCAGGAAGATGTCAAAAAGCTTTTTGAAAGCACTAAGAAGAAGCTGCAGGAGCTCGGCAAGGAGACCGGTGTATGGCTAAAGAAGGGCGAAGTGGAGCTTTCGCGCATATCAAAGATCGGAAGGCTCGAGCTCGATATAATAAACCTTAATATGAAAAGAGAAAAATTATTCAAGGAAATCGGAAAAAGAGTGGTAGAGCAGAATATTGGCGAGAAGATAGAAGATACAGCTATCAAGAGTATGTCAGGAAAAGCCATAACTGCCGTAAATGACACCAATAAGAAAAAACGCGAAATTAGCAGGATCAAAAAGACGCTTTTGAAGGGCAACAAAAAGAAAAACAAAAATTAAAAAATGCTGAAAAAATTATTTATTTTCATATTGATATGCGCGGTACTGGTCACAACCGGCCTGTTTTGCGCGAGTTATTTTTTGAAACCTATGCTTGAGAAAAAGCTTTTAGAGGCGGCAAGGGCAGGACTGGGTGAAGGCCTTGAGGTATCTGAGGTTGGCCTGAACTTAGCGAAGGGTACGGTACTCTTAAAAGGGGTAAGGATAGATGATTGCAGGTATGTGAGCTACCGTAATTCAGCAGCGGCCAAAGAGATATTCGTTGATATTGATGTATTAGCCACATTACTTCAAAAGGCTATTGTGCTTCAAAAGGTGAGCGTAAAGAATTTTGTGTTTGACCTTGATAATATAAAGAATCCTGAGAAAAGAAAATTTTCGCTATCCGGAGAGTCAAAGAAAGTCTTGCCGATAAAGGCCGGGGGATCTTCCACATCTACCGAAGAACCGGATGCGGCCATCAGACGAGACGGGTTAAGTGATAAGCTCGGAAGCGTGAAAGTGAAGAGATTTACCATTGAAGACTCAACGTTCAGATTTTTGGATCATTCCACAAAACCTTCTCCTAACGTAATTGAGATCTCGGACGTGAACGGAAATGTGGACATGCTTTCTTATTCTTCCGGCGCGGGCGGCCTTTTAGAAGGTACCGTATCTCTGCAAGCGGCGCTTGATCCGTCCGGAGACAGCGCAATTAAAGCGGACGGCTCTTTTACTTCAAGCAAACACGGTATTGATTTTGATCTACATCTGTACCTTGAAGACGTGAGCCTTACTATTTTTGAGCCTTATTATTCGAAAACATCACTTGCAATATTAAAGGAGGCAAAGGTCGATATTGAATCTCAAGCCCGCTGCCGGAATAACAACCTGAACGCTCATCAGAGCGCGCGTATATACGATATTGAATTATACGATATAAAACCCGGAAGTGAAGACAGCCTTTTTGGCCTTCCCGCTAAGACAGTTATAGATTTTTTTGAGGATTCGAAGGGAGATGTAGGATTTGATTTTAATATCGTAGGCACTATATCAGATCCTAAATTTGAGGTGGGCCCGGTCATACAGCAGGTGCTTACAAAAGCCTTGCGCGATAAGATAATGACAAAGCTGCAAGATATCCCCTTCGAAATGCTTAAAATGGGCGAGAGATCCATAGGTGAGAATCTATTACATGGCGGTGGTGTCACTATGCCCGATAACCGCGAGATCCGGGATGCACTGGATAAGGTAGAGACTAAGATCAAGAATATCATAAAGTTTAAGTAAGCCGTAACAGATTTAAGACCCTATGAACAATTCCATGATATCCGGGATCTTTAGCGATATAGCGGATATTTTAGAGATCCTGGGAGGAAACCCTTTCCGAATAAGAGCCTACCGTAGAGCCGCTCAAGCTATAGAGAACCTCAGTGAAGACGTATCCCTTCACGCCGAAAGCAATGACCTGACCAAGTTGCCGGGAATAGGCGAAGATCTTGCATCGAAGATCAGAGAATATCTTGCTACCGGCAATATCTCGGATTATGATAAGTTGAAAAAGAAAATAAAGCCCGTTGCGCTGGATATGCTCAGCATCCCGGGAGTCGGGCCAAAAACAGCGAAGCTGTTGTATGACAATCTCAAGGTAAAGTCTCTTGAGGATCTTGAGTGTAAGGCAAAAGCCCACAAGATCCGCGGCATTCCGGGCGTGAAGGATAAGACCGAAGAAAACATACTTCGAGGCCTGGATTTTCTGAAAAAGGACGCGGGCAGGATGCATCTGGATACCGCGTTTACGGCCGCGCAATATGTCATCAGAGAATTGAAAAAATCATCACAGGTGATCAAGATATCTCCGGCAGGCAGTTTAAGGCGCATGAAGGAGACCGTACGCGATATAGACATACTGGTCACGGCAAAAAGAAGCCGAAAGATAATCGATACATTTGTAAGCCTTCCGACTGTCAAAAGCGTGGTAGCCAAAGGCCCCACAAAATCCAGCATAGTGACCGGCGATAATGTCCGAATAGACTTAAGAGTTGTCCCTCCGGAAAGCTACGGTGCCGCCCTCATGTATTTTACCGGATCCCGGGCTCATAACATAAAAATGAGGCATCTTGCCCGGAAAAAGGGGCTAAAGATAAATGAATACGGTGTATTCCGTCTTAAGGGAAATAAGAAAATAGCGGGTAAGGGCGAATCCGGCATATACACGCTATTTCAAATGCCTTATATTGAACCGGAATTGAGAGAAGACGCGGGCGAGATAGATATGGCGCTTGAAGGAAAACTGCCCGGGCTTGTACGGCTGAAAGACATAAAAGGCGATATACACGTGCACACAAAGGAGTCGGATGGTCACCTATCGCTAAAAGAGATAGCGGAAACGGGGAAAAGAAAGGGTTACGGATATATTGCCATAACGGATCACTCGCAATCGCTGAGGATAGCCGGAGGGTTGAGCGTAAAGAGGCTGCTTAAGAGCATAGAAAGAGTGAGGATTTTTAATAAGGGATCTAAAGGCCCGATGCTTTTAATAGGGGCTGAAGTCGACATATTAGACGACGGCAGTATGGATTATAGCGATGAGATCCTTGAAAAACTGGATTTTGTGATCGGGGCGGTCCATTCCGGGTTTAAGCAGCCGGAAGCAAAGCTTACAGGAAGAATAATAAAGGCCATACGTAACAGATATGTCAATCTTATAGCTCATCCCAGCGGTAGATTGATAGGAAGGCGGGACGCCTATGAGCTGGACTATGAGAAGATATTCAAAGCCGCCAAAGATACGGGTACTGCCCTTGAGATAAACGCGGATCCTAAAAGGCTTGACCTCACGGATGTGCGCTCGAGACGCGCCCGGGAATTGGGTGTCAAGCTTGCTATCTGCACAGACAGCCATACAGAGGCTCATTTTGACAATATGATTTACGGACTCAGTGTAGCCCGCCGCGGCTGGTTGGAGAAGAAGGATCTCCTGAATTGCATGCCGCTCAAGCAGTTGAAGAGGTTTGTGGAGTCAAAGCGGAAAAATTAAACTATAAGCAATGTTGATCTTCTCTCGCTCCATAAAAATTTTTAACGCCTCTCACATGGATATTACGAGTGGTTGCGAGAAGTTACGAAAGGTTACAAGATCCCGGGTTGTTGGTTGTTCATATATCGTTAATCGTATTTCGCTTTAATTGCCCTGGTTCGGTTTACGGTTTATGGTTTACGGTTTACGGAACAACCCCCGGATTTTAAAACCGTACACCGTTAACCGTACACCGTAAACCGGAGAAACGATAAACGATCAACGATATACGATAAACGAATTACGAGCGTCTCTCGAGAAATAACAAATGATTCGAGAGCACATGCAATGTATGTGGAGCGAGTGAATGATCAACATTGCTTACAGTTAGGTTTTTATGGGTTAGAACATGAAAAGAAAATTACTCAAACTATACAATCTGCTTTATGCTGCGTACGGGCCGCAATACTGGTGGCCGGCGAAGACAAGATTTGAAGTCATCATCGGCGCTATTTTGACGCAGAATACGGCATGGTCAAACGTGAAAAAGGCTATTCGAAACCTCAGGAATGAGAAGTTGCTTACACCCGCGGCGCTTGAGAGCGTCAATAAGCGTAGACTTGCCGGGTTAATAAGGCCTTCGGGCTACTACAACCTGAAGGCCGAGAGGCTTAAGAGTTTTTCAAGATTCCTTTATAATAGATACGGCGGCAGCCTGAAGAAGATGTTTTCTCAGGATGTGCGGAGCCTGAGAGCTGAGCTTTTGACAGTCAAAGGTCTTGGCGAAGAGACCGTGGATTCCATCTTGCTTTATGCCGGCAGTAAGCCGGTATTTGTCGTAGATGCTTATACGCGAAGGATATTATCAAGGCATAACGTAATACCTGAAGATAGCGGCTATGACGCTATTCAAAGCCTGTTCATGGAAAACCTCCCGCATGATAGTATGCTTTTTGGGGAATATCACGCGCTATTAGTGAAGGCTGCGAAGGATGCCTGCAGCAAGAGAGAACCAAAGTGCGGCCGATGTCCGGCCCGAATATTGTAATCATATCAACAGCCCCCTATTTCCGTAAATATTTCCTCTCTCCCTTGATAATCTTATAATCGCAATGTATACTATTTATACGCAATATATAACGCTATAGAGGGGCTGCTTGTAATAACCTGAAAGGGGCTGGCATGGTAAATCGTAAAAAAGAAGAAAAGTCTCAAGTCATGAAAAAGACGATAGTCCTGGCTATACCGTCTTTTGAAGATATGTTTGGTTCGTATTACGCTATAGAGGTCATGAAGGGCGTAGGCAGGGTCATAGAGAATTCTCAGTATGACCTGCAGCTTCATCTATTCGAACCCGATATGGATGTCGACCTTATAAAGATGCACATAACAGATGTCGCTAACTTAAGCGGTGTACTTTTTGCCGATATTGATAGCAATGCCAGGATAGTCAATATGATAAAGCAGACCAGGACGCCATATATAGTGATGAATAACCTGTTCGCGGACAATGATACCAATTGTATCGGGATAGATAATAAGATGGCGGCAAAGGAAGCCGTTGAATATCTGATCAGACTTGGCCATACCGATGTAGCTACGATAACAGGCAATCTTAAGACACAATCCGCTAAGATGCGCCTTGACGGATATAAGGCCGCTCTGGCTCAGAATAAGATAAAGGAAAATCCCGAATTTGTGGTCAACGGAGCTTATAATAAAGAGAAGGCTCAAGAGGCCATGCTTAAACTGATAAATGAAAAGCCCATGCCTACCGCGGTTTTTGCCGCAAGCGATCTTATGGCGTTTGGCGCGATAATGATGGCCTTAAGGGAGGATGTAAGAGTGCCGGAGGATATATCTATTGTCGGATTTGACAATAGCCCGATAGCGGCATTGGGGCATGTGACTATTACTACTGTAAATCAGCCTCTGGCAGAGATGGGCGCTATTGCCACCAGCGCGATTATTGACATCATACAGGGAAAGAAAAAACAGCCTTTTAAGCAGGTATTGCCCACTACCATGATAATGGGGAATTCCTGCATAAAGGTGTAGACATCGAGTCGCAAATCCCCATTGAAGGCTTAAAATGGAAGTCTTTGTTTTAGGGTCGGGGGTGGGAATCCCGAATCTAAATAGGCACTACCCCGGGTTGTTTGTTGAATCCGAAGGCCGATCTTTTCTAATAGATCCGGGGCCGGGGAGCCTTAGACAGTTACTGAAACTCGGCTTTACCTACAATGATGTGGATTCCGTTATACTTACTCATTTCCATCCTGATCATTGCCTCGATTTCGTTTCATTTCTTTTCGCTTGCAGGTATCCTCTCGTCCCGAGAGAAAAGGGTGTTTTGGTCGTAGGTCCGGCAGGCCTGAAGGATTTTTATGGCGGCCTTAAATCGGTTTTTGGAACTACGGTTATACCCGAAAGATTTGAACTTACGCTTAAGGAAGTAGAAAATAGCTCAATAGCTATTGATAAGACTGAACTTAAAATAGAGCCGTCAGCACATACCGGGAATTCGATAAGTATAAGGTTTAAAAGCGCAAGCGGTAAGGTCTTATGTTATTCAGGCGATACCGAATATTGCGCAAATATAGTGGAATTGGCGCAGGGGGCGGACCTGCTGATCCTTGAATGTTCATTTCCGGACGGTGCGGAGGTCAAGGGGCATCTCACGCCATCTCATGCAGGCAGGATCGCCAGAGAGGCAGGCGCAAAAAAACTGGTTTTAGTGCATTTATACCCGATGTGCGAGGATCAGGGTATATTATCCCAGTGCAAAAAAGAGTTTATAGGAAATACTGAAATTGCCTCAGACTTGATGAAAGTAACAATCTAAAGGAGGTTGCGATGTTATATTTCAAAAGAAAAAAGAAAAAAGTAATCAAGAAGAAAAAAATACCCAAAAAGAAAAAAGTAGTCAAAAAAAAGAAAAAGGCTATAAAGAAAAGAAGCTTAAAGAAGGCGGCCGGAATCTCCAGAGGAAAGGAAGCTCCTATAGGGAAAGTAACCCATTATTTTCCTCAAGTCAGAGCCGGTGCGATAATTATCAAAAAAGGGAAAGTCGCCATAGGCGATATTTTGCGCATAAAAGGCCATACAACAGATTTCAAACAGAAAGTGAAGTCCATTCAGATAGAAAGGGTTCCTGTCGAAGAGGCTTCAGCAGGAGAAGAAATAGGTGTTCTTATGAGGTCTAGAGTCAGGATAAATGACTTGGTATACAAGGTAATAAAATGATCGGCGCATCGAAAGATTTCAAGGTAAAGTAAAGTATGTAAACCTGACTGTACGTGAAGGCGGTGATTAAATGAAAGGGAATGACGCTAAAGAAGGTAGCGAAAGAAGGACCTTTCTCAGGCTTGACACAGTATTCCCCATAGAGTTTCAGTTGATTGACAAAGATGATAGAGGGGCAATCTCAGAATTAAAGGAGGGGTTTACCAGGAATATCGGAAAAGGGGGGATAGGAATATTTGCCAAGACCCTCAAGGAGCATGATAAAGCGTTTTTCGACTTTAAGCCCGGCGAGACCAAACTGAAGCTCAATATAAACGTACCTCTGGATAAGGAGCCCATAGAGGGTTATGCTACGGTTGAATGGATCGAAAGGGAGCCCGGCGCGCTTATCGATACATATCTCTTCGGCGTATCATACGACTTTATAAATGAAATAGAATACGACAGGATAATGAGCTACGTAAAATGGTTACGGCTCAAGCCAAAACTGATATTTTTAAGTCTGATTTTATTGACTGCAGCATTAGTAGCTTCGGCAACGTTTCTGGTTAAAGAGAGTTCCAGAAGGATAGAAAGCGAAAAACTACTGCGCATCTCTGTAGATGAGGGAAAATTAGCGAAATCCGCAAGAGAACATGCCGAAAATAAAGTGAAGGGAATCGAAGAGACGCTGGATACGCTAAATAAGAAACAAATGGCTATACAATCTGCGTTTGTAAAACTTGCTGAAGAAAAGAAAGCGCTTGAGAAGGTATCTCAGATGAGCGAGGAGACAAGAATGGATCTCGAAGACCAGGTCGAAGAACTGGCCAGAGAAAGAGAATTACTGGAAGAGCAGATCGAGTTCGATGAATCGGAAGCTATGGAAGAGTACGAAGGTGAAATAGAGGTCCCGGGCGATGGTCCCAAGAAGATATCAGAAGAGAGGCTGATGGCGGAAGAGGCGAATTACGCTAAATTCAGAGAATTGATCCTTAATGAGAAAGTGCAGAGCCTCAGCGCTTATGTTTCGACGCACCGTAGCAGCATTTATCATGCGGCGGCGCTTTTCGCGCTTGCCGAGTTAAGGTTTAATTACGGAGAACGATCTCTCGCCGAAGTGAACTATAACCAGATAATCGAGTTCTACCCTAGAAGTAATTATGCGCTTTATTCAAGCCATAGGCTGGATCAGTTGAGATCAAACCGCGCGTATGAATATAAATCTTTGCAGGATATTTACAATGATTATAATCTTCCTGAATTATCCGACTATCGCGATATAACTCCGTACATAAAGTAAAACCGGTTTTAGTTAGGAGAACTAAAACCTATATGCACATTATTGTAAAAATAAGCTGTAACCATTTGAAGATTAATAGGTTACAAGAATAGTCTTTACCGCTTGACATTTTGCTTTTTTTTGTATATAATCTATAGCATGATAACCTGTCATCCATACTGAGGAGGAAAAAATGGCGATAAGAGCATTTGTTTTAATGAATTTAGTTACATCGGATCTATCAAGCACAATGACGCAGCTGAGAGAGATAAAGGAAGTTAAGAATGCTAACGCGGTCATAGGCCCCTATGACTGCATCGCGGAGTTAGAAGCCGAAAATATGGACGAGCTCGGCAAATTAGTTGTAGACAAGTTACTGAAAGTCGAAGGTGTCGCGAAAACCCTAACGTGCGTCCGGTTATAGGAGAAAAATGAATACAGGACTTGCTTTTTTCAAGAAGACCGAAGATATAAAAAATAAATCCTTTAAGCGCTTTAATGACTGGTCCAGGAAATACGACCGAAGCATTTTGCAGAATTTGGTCTTCAGGCGCTCACACGATATGTTTATAGATAATATGGGCGATGATAAGAGTCCTGCCAGAGTTCTTGATGTCGGCTGTGGTACCGGTGAGTTCGCTCTAAAGTTGAGAACAAGGAAAGAAAATATTAACCTGTCCGGAGTCGATCTGTCGAGTGAGATGATAAACGCAGCCAAAGAAAAGTTTCTAACGGATAAGAATGTGGATTTTCGTATCGGTGAGGCCGGTAACATGCCTTATGAAGATAATAGCTTTGATTATATCACTTGTTCTCATTCTTTTCACCATTACCCCAATAAAAGGAAAACCATCAGAGAAATGTACAGGGTCCTTAGGGGTGGCGGCAAATTAATGATAGTCGATGGCTATAAGGATAGCCCGAGAGGAAGCTTCATATTTGATTTTATAGTCAGAAGGCACGAAATAGACGTTCACCATCTTCACAGCAAACAGTTTCACCGAATAATGACGAGAGCCGGGTTTAGAAATATAACGCAGAAAGTATTTAATCCGGTCATACCGCTTTTATTCACAATGGGAGTGGCCGAGAAGGAGAAATCGTGGTAATATTTATCACAGGCGCTACGGGTTTTATAGGAAGCCATCTGGCGCAACGTCTCGCATCGGGCGGTCACAAATTAAGGTGTCTTGCCCGTCCTACCAGCGACACAAGCTCACTAAAGAAAATTAACGCCTCTATCATAATCGAAGATATTGATAATAAGGAAGCCATGAAAAAGGCCTTGCAGGGAGTGGATATCGTCTATCATAGCGCGGCGGTAGTAGGCGAGTGGATCCCTAAAGATGAGGCGAATAAAATAAACATAGAAGGAACCAGGATACTTTTAGAGGCAAGCCTGGAGTCTAACGTAAAGAGGTTTGTTCACGTAAGTTCACTCGGCGTGCTCGGCATGAGGCACCATTATAATACGCCTGCCGATGCGCCGCTTAAAGAAGCGGGCGATACTTACGTCGATACAAAAGTGGGTTCCGAAAAGCTTGTGATGGATTTTAGCAGGAAAAAGGGGTTGCCGAGCGTCATAGTGAGGCCGGGTTTTGTATTTGGTGCCGGTGACAGGCGTTTTCTCCCAAGAATGCTTAACCTGATCCGGGAGGGTAAATTCTTCTTCCTGGGCAAGGGAAACAATATAATGAACCTTGTATATATAGATAATCTGATAGATGTGCTGATAGAAGCAGGGAAAAAGGATAGTGCCATAGGCCATTCATACAACGTCACAAATAAGGATAAAGTGACGATGAGGGATTTTGTCTTTATGATCTGCGATATATTGGGAGTCGAAAGGCCTCACAAATCCATACCATTCCCGGTAGCCAAATTCTTAGCCACGGTTATGGAAACACATAGCAGGCTGACGAAGAAAAAAGAACCGCCGGTCCTTACCAAGGCGCGTGTAAAAGTGGCGGGCCTCAATCTTGATTTTGACATCTCGAAGACCATCGAAGAGCTTAATTATGATTCCAGGGTCAGCATCAGGGAAGGCTTAGAGAGGACACTTCAGAAAGTCAAGTGAGACCGCCGTTAGTTAAAGTACCCTCCTGCAAATATTGTTATGAATCAGATAATCGACAACATTAAGGCCAGACGCAGCAAAAGGTGTTTTGTCGATAGAGATATCCCCGAAAAAGTAATAAAAGACATAGTGGAAGCCGGCTGTTACGCGCCTAGCGCTCTTAATAAGCAGCCGTGGAAATTCATCATTTTTACTGACAAGGGTAAGATAAGAAGGCTTTCGCGAATCGTCCGGGAGATCTATTTAAAGACATCTAAATTCCTTCCGATCCTCAGATTGATCAAACCCATGTTAAAAGATCCGCAGGTCATAGCCGCTTTAAAAAAGACCGTAGCCACTGAGGATGATACGGTTTTTTACAATGCCCCGGCCTTGATCCTCATAACTTCGGACAAAAATGAGCACTATGCCGCCAAGGACTGCGCTATTGCCTCGCAGAATATGATGTTATATGCAACTTCAGCGGGAATAAGCAGTTGCTACATAGGCAGAGCCGAGGTCCTCATCAGAAGTAAAGAAGCCAGGAAAATGATGGGATTACCGCCGGGTTACCTGATACAGTCGGCGGTTGTTTTTGGCTATTCACCGGAAAATGATGATAAAGCATTTATTCCTCAGAGAAAAAATAATATTATAAATTGGGTACGCTGATGAAGGAGTCAATAGGCCAATACGGCACTCGCGACGGTAAGGCGCTGTCTTTCAGAAAGTGGGCCGGCGAAAAGGATATTATAGTCTATCTTCACGGCGTAGAGTCAAGTTCCGTATGGTTTAAACCTCTTGCTGTCCCACTGAATGAAAAAGGGTATACTTTGTACGGGATAGACAGAAGGGGCTCAGGTCTCAATACAGGTGAGAGGGGGGATATCGGCGATTATAATATTTTTTTAAACGACATAGAGGATGCCTTAACATTTGTCAAGGAGCAGAATACCGGTAAAAAAATATATCTTATAGGAATATGCTGGGGCGCGCTGCTGGCGGTAAACTATGCTGTTAGCAGAAAGGCTAAACTTGACGGCTTGATATTGCTGTCACCGGCTATTTACAGGAAGGTCAGTTTTAATCCGTTCGTCAAGACGATCGCGAAGATATGTTTTTTTATCAATCCACAGACACACTTCAAGATCCCCATCGAAGACAGGATGTTCACGCCAAACAAAGAATGCCTGGATTTTATAAGAGGGGATTCTATGCGGCTGCGTTCTCTGACCGTAAGATTTTTTAATGAAATAGTGAAAATGGAAAATGATTTTTCAGCGATTAATCATAAGATCGCCTCGCCTATAGCCGTTCTTCTTGCCGGTCATGATGAGATAGTGGATAATAGTAAAACGAGGCAATGGTTTAACAGGCTTGATTCGCGGGATAAGACTATAAAAGTGTTTAAGGATTTTCATCATGTAATGCCGTTCGAAAAAGATGCGTCACGATTGACGGATTTTATTTCCGGATGGCTGGAAGAAAGGGAGATGTCTCTTGAGGGCCAAAGTATCAAAAATTGATATTTTTTCCGCGGATATCCCTTTTAAGAAAAGCTTTAAGCATGCCTCAAAGACCAGGAATACTTCTGAAAGTATATTTGTAAGATTAGAGCTTGAAAGCGGAGTATGCGGGTTCGGCGAGTCCCTTCCAAGGCAGTATGTAACCGGCGAGACCCAAAGTTCAGTTATTGATGCTTTGAAGCAAGCAGTGCCGGAGACCTTTCTCGGAAAGACTTTTTCCTCATTTGAGGATGCTGTGGAATTTTGCGGCTCATTTGAATCGTTGTCAGGAGCATCAAAATGCGCATGTGAACTTGCTTTGCTTGATGCGGCCGGTAAAAGGTTTAACCGCCCTGTTTCCGATATGCTTAACGGCCCAATTAGCGGAAAAATAAGATACAGCGCCGGGATCGGCAGTGATTCTGTTTTTGAAACAGCCGTATCGGCTTTAAAGCTGAGGCTATACGGTATCAAGGATGTGAAGCTAAAGGTGGGAGACAGCATAGATATCGACAGGCTAAGGGCAGCCCGGAGATACCTGGGAAGAAAAATCGATATAAGGATAGATGCCAACTGCGCGTGGAGCGCCGAAGAAGCTATTGAAAAATTAACTGTGATGCGGGATTTTCATTTTAGCGCAATAGAGCAGCCGGTCAGGAAAGACGACATAGAATCGCTAAAAAAAGTCTCAAACGCCATACCTGAACCGGTCATGGCGGACGAGTCTCTTTGCGACATAAAAGACGCAAAGGTATTGGCTGAGTCAAGGGCCTGCGACATGTTCAATATCCGTATCTCAAAATGCGGCGGCCTGCTGGAGTCGCTAAAGATAGCTGAAGTGGCAAATAGGGCCGGTATATCATTCCAGTTGGGTTGCCAGGTGGGTGAGTCCGGCGTATTATCGGCGGCAGGCAGGCATTTTGCTTCACGTGTCAGCGGTGTTAAGTATCTGGAAGGCTCATACGCGAAACATCTCCTGGAAGAAGATATAGTAAAAGAAGACGTAAGCTTTGGTTATGGCGGCCTCGCGCAACCGTTAAAGGGGGCGGGCCTTGGCATTACGGTGGATGAAGAAAAATTAAATAAATATGTTACGGATAGAGTGACGATAAAATGACGGAGGGTATATGGCGGTAGCCCCGTTTGTCATTAAGGCGTATGGATTAAAGGCGAAGGCATTTGAGAGGGCCACCGAGGCCCCTTACGACAGCCAGCTGAAATTTCTATTGGAGCTTGTAGTCAGAAATAAGAATACCACTTACGGAAGGGAACATGGTTTCGTGAATATCCGTTCCGTGGAGGATTACCGGGCAAGCGTTCCTGTGAATGATTATGAATCGTTGAGGCCTAATATAGAGCGCTCAACGCGCGGAGAGCCTAATGTACTGACTGCAGACAAGCCGATATTATTCGGTGTGACAAGCGGCACGACAGGTAGTCCGAAACATATACCGGTTACCAGCTATTCCAGGCGCAAAAAAAAGGATGTCATGGATGTATGGACTTATTATATCATGAAAGATCATCCCGGGCTTCTTAACGGGAAAATCCTTGCCATAGTCAGTCCTGAAAAAGAAGGTTATACTATCAGCAAGATACCATTTGGCGCGGAATCCGGTCACGCTTACCGGAATATGCCTGAGATCGTAAAAAATCTATACGCCCTGCCGTATGAGGTGTTTGAGATAAAAGAGTATGACGCAAAATATTATTGCATGCTGAGGGTCGCTATGGAAAAAAATGTTTCTGTAGTGGCTTCGCTTAATCCGAGCACGATATTACTTTTGTGTCAGAGAATAGAAAAGGTGAAAGACAGGGTTATCGATGATATCAGGCACGGAACCCTTAATAATGAGCTTAATATCCGCTATGATATAAGAAAAAAGATCGAAAGCGGTTTAAGGCCCAATCCGAAGCGGGCCGATGAGCTTATAAGATTGTCGGAAAATAGAGGCGGTCAGCTTCTTCCCATAGATTTCTGGCCCGGTTTGGAAGTAATAGTCTGCTGGAAGGGCGGCACGGTGGGCATCTATATTTCGCATTTCAAGAAATATTTCGGGGATAATATATCCATACGGGACTTCGGCTATCTTTCAAGTGAGGCAAGGGCTTCAATACCTATGTGTGACGAAGGCTGCGGCGGCACATTAGCTATTCAGGGTAATTTTTACGAATTTGTACCGAAAGAAGAGATGGACTCGCCTGATAAGCGTTTTTTGCTTTCCCATGAACTTGAGGCGGGAGAAGAGTATTATATCATACTTACAACGCCCGGAGGGCTCTATAGATATAATATAGATGATATAATAAAGGTCGTAGGTTTTTTTAATAACACACCTATGATAGAATTCAAGCAAAAAGGTTCTATTGTCTCATCCGTTACCGGAGAGAAGATATATGAGTCTCACATAAACAACGCTGTCCATAAAGCTACTGAGACAATAGGCGTTCACCTGCAGTTTTTTTCGGCTTTTGTGGAGTGGGAGGAAATTCCCAGATACGCGTTTTTAGTAGAGATCGTTCAGGATCTGCCGAGTGAGGGCAAGCTTGATTTGCTGAGAAACATAGAGGCTGAACTGACCAAGCTTAATGTTGAATACGAGACAAAAAGGCGTTCACAGCGGTTAGACCACCCGGTCCTGAAAATAGTTCCCCGCGGCACATTCGAAGAATATCGTTCAAGAAAAATAGCCGAGGGTTCTCATGACGGACAGTTCAAGATGCCTCAGCTTACAAGCGATCTGGATTTTCATAAAAATTTTAATATAATCGAAGAGATCAAAGTCTGATTTTTTCATTGAAATAATACGTGAATGCATCTATAATACATAGAAATCTTCTAAAGGAGGTCGAAATAATGGCAAATGTAAGGATAGATGAAGCTCTCTGCACCGGTTGCGGCTTATGCACGGCAAATTGCCCGGATGCGTTTGAGATGAATAGTAACAATAAGGCTGTGGTAAAAAATGCTGAATCCGGCAGCTGCGACATGAACCAGGCCGCAGGCGAATGCCCTGTTGAAGCTATAATAGTAAGTTAACAATAGAAGGACATAAAAGGGGGGATATAAAAAGGGGACAGACACTTTTGTTTGCAAAAGTGTCTGTCCCCTTTTTATATCGTCTATATTTGCCCCATCCCCTTGAATTATACCAAGTTGCGTGGTATACTTTCTCTTATGTAATATACTAATTATGGCATATTAACATATAATGGAGGGAAATATGAATAAAATCAATAAAATCGGGATATATGTAACGATAATCTGCCTTTTACTGTCTTTTTCCGTCAATGCCTGGGCCATCAAGTGTCCGACCTGTGAAGCTACAAACAAAAAATCCCATCTTTACTGCAAAAAATGCGGTAGTGAGCTTGATCCCGCGGAAACACCGCGTTTCCAGGGCCCAAAGAAGACTATTGGTGTTTTAAGTTTTGAAAATAAAACCGCTCTGGGCGGCGCGTTAGGGAGTGATTTTTCCGATCAACTGACAGATGCCTTGATGAAGAGCGGCCAGTTTACCGTAGTAGCCAGGCAGGACCTTGAGGCGGTTATCACAGAGCAGGATCTTGCGGCCACAGATAGATTTGCCGCATCACAGGTGGCTCAGAAGGGGAAGCTTGTTCCCGCTCAGTTGATCGTTAAAGGCGCTATTACAGAGTTTGAGGCACAGACTAGAGGCGGCGGGACAGATGTAAGATTCGGAAATTTCGGTGCCGGAGACTTTGGCATAAGCGGTGAAACCGTTCAGGCCCATGTCGGCATAATCGTATATATAATAGATTCAGCGACCGGCCAGATACTCGACTCCGAAAGGGTAGAGGGTAAAGCCAAAGCGGGCGGCATGGGATTCGACTGGGCGTATAGAAACAGAATCTCCTTAGGTACCGCGGGATTTGAAAGGACGCCGCTTGGCAAGGCAACACAACAGACTATTGACAAGGCAGTGAAATATATAGCGGCGAAATTAGCGTCTGTAGCGTGGGAAGGAAGAGTTGTAAAAATAGAGGGATCCACCGTTTTTCTTAATGTGGGTTCAAGGGGAAACGTGCAGACAGGAGACGTTTTTACTGTTTACGGGGAAAGTGAAGTCTTGACCGATCCGGTGACCGGCATGCCGTTAGGCGCTGAAAAGTCAAAAGTCGCCAAAGTAATGGTAAATGAAGTCCAGGAAAACTTTTCTAAAGCCATGATAACAGAATCTTGCGGAACTGTGAATCGAGGCGATCTTATAATGCTTCAGTAGCGGGAGGAAGCGTGCTTTTCAAGAACATCAGACCTTTTTTCGTAATATCATTAGTTTTGTTATTTTTGCTGGCCGGACCTCAGGCCGCGCATGCTTATGATATAACATTACTGATCGCGGTCAAGGATGCGGATGCCGGACACAGCATTCCGGGAGCGTCAGTATCTATTGTGGGGCCGGTCAACTCCGGATCCGGTACGGCCAGCGCAAGCGGACAGGCCCGCATAGAAAGGATCGCTCTTAAGAATGACGGCTCTGCGGAAGTGGCCACTATTACATGCTCAGCATCAGGCTATGCGTCAAAGACTGTTTTCTTAAGGCTTAATTCAAATAGCGTTCAAGGGTGCGATGTTTTTCTTATTAAGAAGACGGTGACTACGCCATCCCAACCTAAACACGAGGTGACAGTGTGGGGCAAGGTATATGAGAGGGATACGAATAATGCTATTGTAATGGCCCTTGTGACGATAGCAGGAGGAGGATTTTCCCGCAGCGATAGGTCGGACCGTTCCGGCAAGTACAGTATAAGCGGTTGCCCATCCGATAAAGTACTCACGATATCCTGCGGAGCTCCCGGATACCGGCCATATCGCGCATCACTTCCTATGCTGGGTACCGTGACAAGTTACAGGCATGATATACCGCTCAATAAACTTCTCGCAATTACTCCGGATGACCCCGATGAACCGCTTAAACCATTGGAGCCGACTCCCCCGCGCAGATATGGCACAGACCCTACCCGATTTGATGAAAGGCCTGAAGGAAGGATAATGGCAAGTGAAGGTTTAACGGATCTGAAGTATCCTCTTATCGCGGATATCTCAGGAGGTATAGTAGCTCTGCAGGCTGGTGGTAGTGTCGTATTTTTCGATAGAAGCGGCGAATTCAGATGGAAGTTCCCGAATTCGGAAGACGGAATGTTTCCGTTCAGTTTTAATGACAGGGATATTTCGGACGACGGCGGCCGCATCGCCACAGCCGGTGATTTCGTCATGAGATTTCGCCACTTAGAGAGAAAGCCTATCTGGAGCTTTCACGATGATGAAGATCTTGGGATGTTTGAATGCGCGGCGATCTCCGGTAACGGGACATATGTCGTAGCCGGTAACGATAAAGGTTATGTATATCTATTCGATGGAGACCAGAGGGGAGAAGCCTACACTGAACCGGGGGTGGGGAGAGCATTTGGATTTCATAAGCCTGCAAATGTCTACAGATGGAAGTTGGAGCCGGACAGACATTCTATTATATCGATCGATATCTCATATGACGGGCGCTATATTGTCGCCGGCAGCAAAAAAGGAATTTATTTGTTGGATAAGAACGATTTTGTATCACAGGATGACCATGACAGTCCGGATGGCTGCGAGTGGTCGTTTTCTACGGGCAGGGACGTAGAATGCGTGAGCATCTCAGATGACGGAAATTATATCGCTGCTAATACCATTTCAGCCGGCGGCCCCGGCACGCTCTACGCTTTTGACAAAAATAGTAATAGCCCCATTTTAAGCTACGAGTTTGCTTCCTCCATGCTTCCTTCTTCCGCCATTTCCGGAAACGGCAAGTTTATTGCTTTGGGAAAAAATGATGAAGTATGTGAATTTCAAATAGACGGCAATAATGTAGGACAGATCTGGTGTGCGCCAAAGACAAGCGGCCAGACCATAGTGGATATATCCGGCAATGGAGATTATGTATATGCTAATGAAGGGGTGAGTAGCGGCGTAAAGCGGACGTACCTTTTCTCTAAGAACTACCTTGCATATGATCCCCATGAGGATAGGGCATTCAGGATTTATGATACGTCATCAGGGGGCAGGCCCGGTGTTTCGATGAGTGAATACGGGGATATTACGGTTTTTACAAGCGGCGAGGGCGCGCTCCAGGTAGAGGAAGTAAAACCCGCGCTCCTCATGGATATAGACCTGGACCAGGATATAGTACCCATCTATTCCTCTGCGTTCAAGAATAAACAGCACATCCGGTTCTTTATCCCCAATCCGGGACGGTCAGCGAATGCTATGCTCGAAGCGCAGGTATTTCTTCCCCAAATCGGATTCCTAAGCGCTATACCTGAAATAGCAATTACAGAAAAAAAGTATACAACTGTCGACGAAGCGATAGCGGATGTCGGCATGAATGTCTTAGGGTCATACATAGTCTATGGGCCAAAGGCTGTCGAGCTGTCTGCGCATGAGGATAAGGACCTGAGGATCGAGATCAAGATCCGCAATATCATCGGAGAATGGGTGCGGGATATTATCGAAGAGAAACTCGGATTACCCAACTGGCTTGCCGATGCTGTCGCATATGTCATTGAAGACGCGGCAGTAGTCCAGACCGCGCCTATTGGTCTTGCAGCCATGACAATAGGGGAACTGAGATGCAGTAACCCTGAATTTGTTTCAAGAGATCTAGCCGGGTGGATGTACGTAGACGTTCTGCTTTCTGATGAATCGAAGCAAGAATTTGAAAATGAAACAGGCATGGATTGGGATGATGTTGTAGGAGAGGACGGCGGTATAAACATCCCTGATTTCCTACCGGACAGGGGCGGAAGGCCTCGGCCCGGGGCTGGGGAAGACCTCCTGGAGCTGACACATGTCGCCATTGAGGGGCAAAGCTTAGAGTCCGGCGTGAGTTTAGGCATTGGCGGACTGGACCATGACATAACAGTGATCGCGGTAAATAATGCCGCGAATGACGCCACGAAGGTCTGGGCGCATGTGAAAAAGGGTGATCGTGAGATACACTTACCTCAAAAGCCGAGTATCGCTGCGGGCGGCATCGCAATATGGGACAATATACCGATAGTGATCCAGGACGATCCCAATGTACCGGAAGAGTTTGAATTAGAAGTCATAGTTGGTTCACATGATCAGGATGACCCTAACGAGGATAATAATAACATCATCGGCAATGTCGTGTTTGTGCAGGATCTCGATCCGGCAGTTAATATTTTCGACCCTCCCGTGATAGTGATAAACCCTCCTCTGCCGCCGCAACCTCCGGTGCCTCCTGTCGCAGACGGAATAGACCTGTGGCCGATAGTTATTTCAATCGATGGCGATCATATTCAAATCCCTGATCCCCGGAATCCTCCTCGTCCGATAGTACAAAAAGAGCCAGGTGGCTACGAACTTAAGATAATGGTGAAAAATCACGGCGATCAGGATCTGGAGGATACTGCCAAAGTATACGTAAATGTGGATAAGTGGGACGACGCAAGGAATGCATACGCAAATTATCTGCCGGATCCCCAGGAAAGATATGATATCGAAGGATTGCGGGCCCGAAAAGACCACAAGATGACTTTGGGCCCCATAGACTTCGTAGCCGGAAAGTATAGGATCACTGTCATAGCTGATCCTAAGAACCTGATCGAAGAGGGGAATGAGGAAAACAATACGCTCTTAGGGGCGGTGGAATTTATTGTACAGGCACCTGAGCCTCCCGAGCCTGCAGGGGAAATAGACCTGCTGCCCGAGCATATTATACTCACAGATGCGCAGGGCGTTAAGACCAATATCGAAGGGACGCTGGGCCCGCCTCCTCAACCGGTGGCATTGAATCCCGGGAGGCATACTGTAACTGTAACCATAAAGAATAAGGGCGACAGAAACGTCGATCAGGACACAACATACAGGATCGAGGTAGATAAATTTGATGATGTCGGAAATCGCTTTGGTAACATCGCTTTTAAAATGGATGTTTTCGATTTTCTCGGGGCAGGAGGAGATCTGGAGTTCGACCTGGATCCGATGGATTTCGATGACGGCCTTTATAGAGTTACTGCCACCGCCGACTTTTTTAATGTGATCGCTGAATCGGATGAGCAAAACACATTTGCAGGCGGTTTAGTTCAATTTGGACAGGCCCCGCCTCCGCCGCCGGATGATGATGTGGATGATGATGTGGATGATGATGTGGATGATGATGTGGATGATGATGTGGATGATCAAGACGGAGACGGAGCGGATGTTGTGCCTGACGATGGCGGTGATGATGGCGGCGATGGCTGGGGAGCCCCCGGAGGTTTCGGAGGCTGGATCAGGCGTTTACTGCCGGGATATCCTGAAATGGGTACTACACCTCCTCCTGTGCGGCCCTGGCCGATAGCTTCTGAAGATGAAGACGAAAAAGAGATGGAACCGGTTGAAGATGAGGATGAGCCTTTGCCGCCTCCTGCGAGGAATACTTTCTGGCTTTGGATATTACTCGCTTTGTATATATATTGTTCGCTGACGCTGCATATTATTGCAAAGAAGACTGAGACATCAAAAGCCTGGTTTGCGTGGATACCTCCGATCAGCATTTACCTGATGTGCAAGATCGCAGGTAAATCCGGATGGTGGTTCTGGTTATTCCTTATTCCGCCGGTCAATATAGTGATAGGCGTGATCGTGTGGATGGAAATAGCAAAAGCCCGTAATAAAGCCGGTTGGTTAGGTTTATTGATGCTGATCCCGGTGATCAATCTTATTCTTCCGGGCTATCTGGCTTTTTCTAAGTAATTTATTATTCATAATAAAAAATATATTCCTCGATGGCCTTAATTTCTGCAAGTAAAATATGGTAAGGGCATCAGGAATAACAAAAGGAGGGCGTATATGAAACGGAGCATTGCCATTGTAATGCTGGTATTATTCATAGCATCATTAATGATGCCGGCATATGCTGACGAGGCACAGTCGAAAAGAGCCGAAAATCACAGAAAGATAGCGGATTTTGTGGCTGATACGGCGAAGCTTCCCTGGGTTATTCTGGGTATTCTTGGGGGAAGAAAACCAGAAAAGATAAAGGAAGATCTTAAGCATAAAGGTAATACGGGACTTACAGATGCCATAAGGAAGAACGAAGGTCCTAAGTAATACAAAGATCAGCTTCGAAAGCAGAAAAAGGGGCAAGATAAATTTATCTTGCCCATTTTTCTCATTTTTACGCGGTCACATACAATGCAGGCCTAATCAGGCCTATAAAAAAACCACGTTCCTCCGCTAGGATCGATCATATAGCCATAATCATCATCGTCATCGCAATCATCCAGTAGATGATAGATAGGCGGGAAGAGAAGGTTTCTCTGATAAGGAGATGAATCATAATAAGAGTTATAGCCTCCCATCCTGTAATAAGAATCATAGCTATACATAATATTTGGCATACGATGGCGAGGGGGTATGATGTATACATAGTCACTTGCGTATGCGGCCGAGCAAATAAAAATGAGACATAATAAAATAATAATAGACCTGTTCATAAGACCACCCCTTTCATGGTTACATCAGTAGTATACCATATGGCTTTGAAATAATCAAACTTTTGACAAAACCGTCAGTTATAACATATTGCAGTCAATGAAGTTGTGCAAATTCTATAAATCGTGCTTATATTTTACGCCTTCTTATGGTATAATCTCATTAAGGAGAAGGCCATGAGAAAAATAGAAGCCGGCATAAAAGTAGCGCTTTTAATCATATTTGTCATAGCCGTTAATGCAGCATTTTTGATCAAGGATTTCAGTTTTAGTAAATATTCTATCGGTCGCGATGTGGTGACCTCTTATGATAGAAGATATGAAGCCATGAGAGATTCTCTGCCTGATAGCGGCGCAGTAGGCTACATAACGGACAAAGAACCGGAGGAGCTGTTTTCTGACAGTTATGCCGTTCAGAGATTCTTTTTGACCAAGTACGCCCTTTCGCCATTGATCGTTGTAAACGGCATTGATAAGGAATATGTGGTGGGGGATTTTCAAGGGGGAACTCCGCAAAAGGAAGAGTATGATAAATGGGGCCTTAGCATGGTCCGGGATTTCGGAAAAGGGGCTATATTGTTTAAGCGTAAGGTCAAATAATGGCTGTTTTGCTATTTTCAATTCTTATACCTGTCTTTATAGGTTTTCTCTTGTGCCAGCTCCTATGGCAATCCAAAAAACCTTACTTTTCAGTTAAGATCTGCCTTTCCGTTGGATTGGGACTCGGCATCTCTTCCTGTTGCTTTTTTCTGTGGCTGCTTTATCTGAAGCCGGAAGTCAAGAGTTTTATCATGCTGGAAGCGATAATAATCATGTGCCTTCTATTAATGTTGTCGCTTTCCACAAGGAAAAACCCAAGTATCGCGGAATACAGCCGGAATATGTCCGGGAATTCAGTGATATTTCCGCCTATTTTATTCGTTTTTTTTGTAGTATTGGTGGTGGCGGTATACATTTTTACATGTTTTTCGCTTGAAAACCCGCACGGTGATTGGGACGCGTGGGGGATATGGAATTCAAGAGCCAGGTTTATATTCAGGAGCTGTGAGCAGTGGGAAAGCGCTTTTTCCGGGCTTTCACACTGGTCTCATCCGGATTATCCGCTGCTGGTGCCCGGGGTCATAGCGAGGTGCTGGAAATATATAGACAGCGACACCACTGTTATACCTATACTTATCTCAATGTTTTTTACAATAGCGGCAGCGGGCCTTTTAATGTCGACTTTGCGCATATTCAGGGGTATCAATCAGGCCCTGCTGGCCGGCATTGTATTACTTGGTACACCGTTTTATATTGTAAACGGGGCCTCTCAGTACGCGGATGTTCCCCTAAGCTTTTTCTGTTTGGCGACAATGGTCTTATTCTGCTTTAAGGATATAGACGAAGAAAACAGCTTTGGCCTGCTTTTTTTAGGAGGGGCCATGTCCGGGTTGGCGGCCTGGACCAAGAACGAAGGAATTTTGTTTTTATTTGCCGTGATCCTGGCGCATTTTATATCGGTCGTTGCTACGAAAGGTTTAAAGGTTTATATTAAAGAACTATATCCATTTGCTATAGGACTTATACCCGTATTTGCCGTTATTTTATATTTTAAGACTCAAGTATCGTCCGCGACGGACTTGTTCATGGACCAAAGCCGGGAACTCCTCCTTGTGAGGCTGTTAGAGCCGTCAAGGTATCTAATGATAGCAAAGGCATTCATCAAGAGTTTGTTCTGGTTTGGCAGCGGACTTTTTGTGATGGTGATCTTATACCGGTTTCTGGCAGGCGAAAATCGGGAAAAAATGTTTAAGACAAGTGTGATGATGCAGGCTATCACATTATCCGTTATCATTATAAGCTATTTTTTGATATATCTGATAACCCCATTTGACCTTCCCTGGCACTTAAGCACATCATTAAAACGCCTTTTTTTACACCTCTGGCCGTCTTTTATCTTCCTTATTTTTTTGACAGCGCGTAATCCGGAAGAATTGATAAA
>JADHVZ010000015.1 GCA_016783745.1 Candidatus Omnitrophota bacterium
GCATTAAGATATTTCATGACAGTACGGATTATGAGTATTTTAAGTGTCTTATCTTGAAATATAGCGCGGGTAAAGATGTAAAAATCTACCATTATTGTATTATCTTTAATCATTATCATTTGCTTTTAGAAATTGCTACACCTGAGGAGCTATCCGGCATAATGGCAAACATAAACAGGCTATATGCTGTTTATCATCATAAAAAGTACAAAACCAATGGATATTTATGGCAGGGGCGGTTTAAATCACTGCCTATTCAAAAGAATCTATATATGCTAGGCTGCGGTAGATATATTGAGCGTAATCCCGTTGCAAGTAAGATAGCTGCTAAAGCAGAAGAGTATCTTTATAGTAGCGCTCGGTATTATGTGCTAGGGTCACCAGATGATCTAGTATGCGAGGATCCGCTATATGAAGAATTCGGCAGAAGCATTAATGAGCGTAGGGAGGAGTACCGGAAGTTTCTTTTAGACTTTGACTCTGAAGATGAAAAGTTGTATACTAATTTTGAGACTCCTATGGGCGATTCTAGCTTTAAGGCCAAGCTTATTAGGCAAAGCGGTCATTATATGCCTAGAAGGAGGGGAATGGCGCAAAGACGCTAAACAGCATTAAGTATTCTTCTTGTAATGCATTGATAGCACTCAAGTTGCGCAACACGTCTGACGGTCCTGATGAGTTGTTAGAACATTTATGGGAATTACTCCAAAGGCTTTGTATTTAAATAACCTAATAAAAGGATATTATATGTTGGATAAAATTTTGGAAGTGAGGTTTAGCGCTTTATGGTATTTATCGATGATTATTATCATTATCATTGTTACCACCCTCTTATATTTTTTAAAGAAAAAGGCAGTCACCAGCTATAAAAAAATTTCAAAATTGATAATCACTACTTTATGGGGAGTGATTATAATAATAAGTGTAATAGTAGCTCTTCAATTTCTGGTCATTGGTTTTTCAGCTGACCGAGTGAGTAATTATACAGGCATTGTATTGATTATAGGACCGATTACGATAGCCCTCCTTATTAGCTATGCTTTAATGCAAGAAAAACGAAAAAATAAATGAACGGTGGAAAGAAGCGTCTGATGCACTTGTGGTGTCGGAAGGAGTGGTTCCAATTGGTACATTATTTTGACTTAGGCGATAGAATAGTTCGACAGATATTTTTTTGCATAGTACTCTTATGTCTTTTTATTTCCATAGGTTGGGCGGACGTAATAAAGATTAGGAATGGAGGAACGGTAAAGGGCGTTATTCAAGAGGAGGGCGATGAAAAAGTAATCATAGCGATTAAATTCGGCACGATGACGCTGGCCAAAGACGAGGTCGAATCTATAGAGAGAGCCAGTAAAGAAGAGAATGACACGTTAGCACAGAAATGGGAGAAAGAGAAACAAAGAGCTGAGAAATCGCAAGAGTATCTTTATAAAAAAGCAGCAGCAAAAAAGAAGAAATCCAAACCTACTATAACTACTGTAGGCAGATCCCCTGCAACTCCTTTCAAAAAAACACAAACGGCAACACAAAAAACTAAGAGACATCCTGGTGCTATAGCCATTGTTAGATGCAGTGATAATGTCCATTCTTACGCCGCCTGCTTACCGTCGGATCATGGAAAGGAGAGGAAATACCCCGTTCTTTTTTGTTTTGATCCGGGTGGGGATGGCTCTACAGCTGTAAGGAAATTCGCCTTTGCGGCAGAGAAGTATGGGTGGATCGTAGTCGGCTCCCTTAATGCTAAAAATGGGCCATGGAAGCCTATTCTGGAAGCACAGTCGGCAATGTTGGAGGATATAAAGAAAAGGTATAATACCGATCAAAGGAAATATTATGCCGCCGGTTTCTCGGGCGGCGCTCGCATGTCTTATACAATAGCATATGATAATACATCCAATTTTAAAGGAGTCATAGCTTGTGGCGCTGGATTTGGACGGGGCCAGATATCGAAAAAAATATCCGTTTATCATTGTGTAGGAAAAACAGACCCTGGTCTTAATGAAGTTAAAAAGGCGCACGCACAGTTAGAAAAGAAGAGAGTTAATTCTAAATTGAATATATTTTCCGGAGGACATTCTTATCCTCCTGATAATGTTATAAGAGAAGCAATCGCTTGGATCGCCTCGCGGTGAAAGTCACTGCCTTCCCGCCTGAAGCGTCAGAGTGTTGCGCAACTTGATAGGCATCATTTAATCTTGACATTGAAATCCCAGTCAGAATCCATGATAAGACGTAATTTTTTTCAAGAGTATCTACCGGAATACTTTTTGCCCTATCTGATAATTTGGATTGTAAAATAAAAAAGGAGCCTGGACTCAATCATATTAGGTTGTACCTGTTTTTTCAAATTCCTGAGGACTGATGTTTACGATTAATTTCCATGAATTTTTGTATGTTTCTTTAGTGTCTAGTAAAGGGTCTAAAACATAATATTTATCGTTGATTTGCGTTTTGAGTTTATTAAGAGATTCAGAGCTTTGTAACTTCAGAATTTCCAATATATGGCCAAGGCGTTTAATAACGATATTTTTATTGAATTTTATCGCATAAGCAATAAGCTTGTCATAGTTAATATTTTCTTTTTGCATCCGTATTCCAGTGGCAATTTCTAAAATACCACCACAATATTTCGGCTGATAAAGGCAATCAATTATAGTTTTCTCAATTTCACTGACTTTTATTTTTTCTGTGTTTGAATAAAAGGGGACAGACACTTTTTGTAGCTTATACGTAGCCTCAAAAAGTGTCTGTCCCCTTTTATTTCGGTGGACATTCCTGTACCCCTGATATAGTCCTAAGAGAAGTTGTCGCTTGGATCGCCTCCAGATAAGAGGTTTGCTTTTAGATATTTTACACCACCAAAGATTTCCCTTGACACCAAATCCATCTTTCATTATAATGAACAAAGAGGACGATATAATGAAAGATACAAAAATCAAAAAACACCTATATCATCAAAAACCATTAAAAATGCTTTCTTTCCTTTCTACCCACCCGGGCGAGGTGTTTTCTGCTGATGAGATATCCAAAGCTGCTAAATGTAGTAAGGGGGCGACCAATCAAATATTGAGACTACTTTTAGAGTTGGATATCTTATCCAGAGAAAGAAAGGGCAATCTATTTCTATATAAACTTAGCGCCGATAACCTCCTCTTAAAGCAGTTCAAGATATTTGAAAACTTACTAGGCCTTCAAGGTTTAGTTAGAGAAATTCAAAAATATTGTTATGAGATTGTTCTTTTTGGATCTCGCGCAGATGGGTCTAATGCTACAAAGAGTGACATAGATTTATTCATTCGCACAGAGTATAAAAGAGAGGTAAGAAAAATTATCTCAAAATATGAGACTGTCGATGTGAAATATCAGGTTGTTATCCAGGATCCCTTAGAATCTGTCTCGTCAGAGAAAGAAGATAGTATCTTTCATAGACAGGTAAAAAAGGGGATAACCCTTTGGAGGGGAAAGCCAGCTCATGAAGAAATATAATATCCAGGAAGCACTCAAGAAGAGAAGAATCATTCCTTCGCCTCAAGGGCACTTCTTTTTAGAAAAAGCTACCGAGAAAAAAGCCATATTCAGCTTGCATTTGCCATTAAGGCTTTCTATGTTGATGAAGGATTGCTCCCTCAAGAATATTATGATAATTTTATTCAAGCATTGGATCTTCGAGAGATGGCAGATTATAAAAGTAAATTTTCAAGACAGGGCGCAGAGAGAAATATTCAAGCCGCAGAAGTTGCTATTAAATTAGCAGAAAAACTCCTAAAAAACAAAAAGTCATAAGTCGGAGAATCCCCTCTGAACGTCGCAAAAGTTCAAAGTCCCCTCTTCCCTCTCCGACGAGCTCGGGCGCTCTCCACCCCCTCCAATGTCGCAAAAGTGTTACTTTTGCGACGGATTTTGGGAGGGATCCAGTTTTTAAGCCAACTGGTTTATCAAGATGAGTATAAGCGCCCAATTTCTTTGCTTCCGATATAGTTTTTTTAGTTCCGTACCCAGTCAATATGATGACGGCTGTATTTTTATGAAGCTTTTAATAGTCTCAAGGATCTTCAATCCGAGCATACGATATAGGGAGGATGTTTTGTTTAGAATCTTAGTTAAGTTTCTAGGCTTAAGATTTTGTTAAGGTTCCGGGTCTCCTGAGGTATAATAAGATCGGAAAGGAGGTCCCCATGGAACCGAGAAAATGTTACCGAAAAATCAATGACCCAAAAGAGCGTTTAAGGATCGTTCTCGCAAGCCTTCAGCCAGGCGTCAATAAATCAGAGCTGTGCCGCCAAGAGGGTATATACCTTCAGCAGCTCGTTCACTGGACCCAGGAGGCCCTTAAAGGCGCTGAAAACAACCTAAAACGGCAGCCCAGGAAAGCCAGGGAGCGCGACTTGGAAAAAGAGTACCTTAAACGGGAAAACGACCATCTCAAAGAACTATTGCTCGAACACACCAAGGAGATCTCTGTCTTAAAAAAAACACGAGTACATAATGAAATACCAGGGCAAATTACCTATGCGCTTTACTCCGGAAGAAAAATTGGATATTATCCAGCTTGGTCGTTATAGCGGCCTGGGCTTTGAAAAGACCTTGAGTCTTTTTGGCATCAAGCCATACAGGGTGTGGCGCTGGATACGTAATATAGAACGAAAAGGCTTTGCCGGCTTAATAGACCAGCCGCCTATTCCCAAGTCGTCACCGCATAAACATCTTGATGATGAAAAGGCACTTGTCCTTGAAAAGGCAAATACCTATACCCATTTGAATCACAGGAAGCTTGCCCATCAGATATTCCGTGATGAGGGTGTTTTTGTATCCGAATCCCTCGTATATCGTGTTCTCAAAGAGCATAACCTTATTCAACCTAAACCGATTCTCAGAATAGAGGCCGCGGATAGCTGGAAAACCCAGCCAGAGGCGCCTAATCAGATATGGCACATCGATATCTCTTATATCCCCTGCGGTCTCAATGATAAAGGCAACGTGATCTTCTGGTACTTGGTCGTAGTATTAGATGGCTATTCACGGTTTGTGCTTGCATGGGATCTCTTTCCTGATATGACCAAGGAAAGGTGTTTCGATGTCGCGGATCAAGCCGTTTTCCTTGCACAATTGCCACCTGACAAACGACCCAGACTTGTAAGCGACAACGGCAAGCAGTTCAGAGCAAGAAAATCTCGAGAATTTTTCAAAGAGCTGCTGAATATCCAGCAGATATTCACAAGTACTCATCATCCAGAAACTAACGGTAAAATAGAACGCCTCTTTGAGAGCGCCAAATATGAAGCTCTTTATCGTAATGATTACTGTTCCATGGCAGAGGCGAAAAAGATTCTTCTTACCTTCTTTGACTATTACAACAATCACAGGCTTCATCAGTCCCTTGGCTATCGAACACCCAGAGAGGCCTATTATGGCTTAAACCGGGACTATGACCAAAAACGACAAAGAGCAAAGTCGGAAAAACTGAAGCAAAGAAAACAATATTGGGCTAAATCAGGGGATCTTTTAACAATATCAAAGAGCTAGAAACTTAATTTTGTCTTGACACAGGACATTCCGCAAAGCGTCTGACATTTCAATATGTAAGCAATAAATCGTTAGATCTTCGTCTTTTTGACGTCTATTTAGATGGTGAGGTATATAAAAAGTACGAAAATGTTAGCAAAATAGAAAGCTATTTGGTGCTTGACAGGCGCACGTTATTATTATAAAATATGAAGCTATCCCTTACATATCACTTACACTATCGACTTCTACGAGAGGTAGGTAAAGCCCCTGTTCTTTCCGATCTACTTTACCTCAAAAAAAGGAGCCATTGTTATGAAATCACTAAACAGGTTTATTGCCATAATAGGCGTTTCGCTAATAGCCGTATTTTCCGCGCTCAATTGCGTAAATGCTGCCACTGACATGATCGACAATTATAATGACAGCGATACCTTCAATAACACACTCGGTTATCCGACCTACACGATCCCTTCAGATACTACTGAGACCGATCCATATCTCTTTGAGAACTACGATGACGGTCTTCTTTACCCTAATTATCGGGGTTGGTGGGAGGGATCAGCCGGTATTTCACCTCACGCCGAAGTGGCGAGCCCTACATACAACGGAACCAACGTGCGGCTCTTTACCTGGAGTACCGACACAGCATATTATGCATCAAACCTTTCAAACAGTGGTACGGTAAATCTTTCCGACAAGACCGCTATTCTATTCGCGATCAAAGGCGCTGCCGGAGGAGAGGACGTCACTATCCGCCTGCAGGATATGAGCAATTATTCGGAAATAGATATTACCGGCATTACCACTGACTGGCAGGTTATGCGTGTCTTTTTAAGCGGATTTGGTGGTGTTGACCTTTCGGCATTGAGGGCTGTCGGATTTCAATTTGACGGTGCCGGCACTGTGTATGTAGATGAGATTAGATTCAGTGTTGTAGCGGTTCCGGAGATACGGCTCCATAATTACAGCCGATGGGAAGTAAAGCCGAATAAGGCTAGGAAGATAACCTTTGCTGCGCCCACAACGCCGCCGGGGGTTTTTACTTCGGAATTGGCACCCGCCGCAAGTTATTATGATGCGGGCGCATACAGCAATCTTTCATTCCGCGTAAAGGGAGAACTGGGGGGCGAGTCTTTTGATGTCGAGCTGCAATATGGATCGGGCCCTTCATCCGCAAGCCTTCCTGTCACGGATTATGTAACGATCAACAATCAGTGGCAGCAGGTAAATATACCTCTTTCCGATTTTTCAGGACTGAGTACATCGCAGCTTGTCTCTCTGCGCCTTGAATTTGATTCATTCTTTATCTCTAACGGCGATATTGTCTACATCGATAATGTACAGTTTTCAGATGGATCAGCTAAACCCCAGAGTACGGGAGATGTGCGGGTGGACTATGCGAACAACACGTTGCAGGTGAGAGATGGCGTCGTATATAGGGACTATATAGTAAAGGGCCTCGGATACCAGGCGATTCCCGTCGGACAGGATGTCCTCTATTTCCTGGAAGACAGATTAAGTTGGCCTGCTGTTCCCGGGGAGCCAAAGACCCGCGGAGAGCTGCTTGCCGAATTGTGCGACCGCAATTTTCCCATGCTGAGGCTTATGGGAGCCAATACCATCCGCACGTGGGGCGATCCATCCACCGTGTTTATGCAGAAAGCGGCAGAACACGGCCTTAGGGTGATGGTGTCATTCTATATCAATAAGGATGACAGTTTTGTGCCCGGATCAGGCGACCGCACAAGAATCGAGAACGACTTCCGCAATATGGTAATAAAATACCGTGATCACGACTGGGGAGCCTATAGCGACCCGACGCTGACATGGATACTCGGCAACGAAGTGAATTTCCATTTCAGCTCGTCTACTCCTGTAACAACTATTCAAAACTACTATGATCTGCTCAATACTCTGGGTGAGATCGCCTATACGGAAGAGGGGGCGGACTACCATCCTGTGATGCCGGTAAATTACGATATTTTCCACATAGGTGTCGATGAATTTGCGACTGACGATCTACAGCTCGATTATATTGATCTTTGGGGCAGTAATATATACGCTATGGAATTTGAGGACCATGCATGGCTCGGGGAAGCCGGAAGGAACATGTTCAATGTTTATAATGAAAAGAGCTCCAAGCCGTTGATAGTCACCGAGTACGGAACGGACGCGTTTTTTGCACTGGGAACGCCTCCGGCATCCACGACTCTCGGCTATGAAGATGAGGTCACTCAGGCCGCGTGGGTGAAGAATAATTTTCTGGATATGGCCTCATATAACAGCATAGTGCTTGCGGGAACAGTTTTTGAATATGTGGATGAATGGTGGAAATCCGGAGGACTCACCGTCCACGATACTATCGGTTATTATTGGGCACCGCCGCTTGCGGGGGAGCCGCATGATCACCCTGATATGTATTCGAATGAAGAGTTTTACGGTGTTATGCAGATAGCTCCCGATGGAGCATGGAGCGTGCCCGATGGCCTTGACGATATCAAGGAGAGGCAGATCTTTACTACGCTTCTTGAGATATACCGCGGTGATGAAGCGATATGGCTGGAGGAGTATTCGGTGCGTGACCATGAAGTGGGAATAAATAACGACGGTTACTTCAACCCGGATGAGACCGTCTATATCAAGATCAAATTGAAGAATCGCTCGGCGAGCGATTTTGATGTAACGGCGCGGTTGAAATTTTTCAATCCGGATCCCCTCTATACCGATCCATACGTATTTATTCAGCCGTATGATACGGGCGCAGCCGGCGAGATCGACTTTGGCACTATTAACAGCGGCGATACGGTAGAAGGGCTTTTCAAGGTCTCCTCGGACTTCTCATTGTTCCCTGACAACCCCATCAATTACTCCGTCGATTTTAAAGTGGAGGTGACATCCGTCGACTATTACGATCCTGATATTGTCCATGTGGGCGATTTCAGGCTTCCTGTGGATGTTGTTCCTACTATCTATACATCTATAGATGAACGCAACATCGGGGTATCCGCGGTTAATTCAGCGAAGTTGAGCTACAGCAAGAACGGTTACGTCTATATGGCGTGGGAAGAAGAGAGTTTGGGCACAAAAGAGATATATTTCGCGAGTTCAAATGATTTCGGGCAGACCTGGGGCACGCCGAAGCGCGTCAATGAAAATACCGGTTTTGATGCGGAAAATCCGCAGATCACATGCGATGATTCGGGCAGGGTGTATATTGTCTGGGAAGATGCGCGTAACGGCGGTAAAAGCATCTATATGAATCGTACGATAGATCACGGCCAGACATGGTTTCCCGCTGATGTTGAGATAGACCGCTCAACGGGAGTGACCACTGCCGAAAACTCCACAGTGTTTGCTGATCGCAGCGGGTACATATATGTAACATGGCAGGAAGACAGGACTACCGCCGGGAACCCTGATATCTATTTCAACTATTCAACTAACTTCGGTTATTCATGGCAGCAGAGCGATATTTGTATAAGCGACAGCCCGGGGTCGTATGATTTAACGGATCCTATGCTTACCGCGGATGATGAGGGAAGAATATACATCGCGTGGACTAAGGATGAGGGGAGCGCCTCGTATACCTATATTAATACCTCTAATGATTTCGGCGCTACGTGGTCGGTTGAGGATCAGATCGACCTCTCTTTTGGATCCTCGACCAGGCCGCACGATATATCATGTAACGGCGATGGCAGAGTCTTTGCGATATTCGGTGATGATGCTAAAGATATCTATTTCAGCACCGGGACTATGGAGACTGACGCGAACATCTCGTGGCAATATTACGGAGGAGACCGTTATATGCTGGTCAATACATCGGGTGAGCCGTTGACGCGGACCCTCCGGGATGTCGCTATCTCAAGCGACAATACGGGAAAGGTTTATATCGCGTGGAGCGGCAAGGCATCCGGTTCGTCACTTTCCAATATATATTTTATCCGTTCCACCAATGACGGTATTGATAGCTGGGGCGATTTTGCGCAGTTAAATGCCGATGCTATTGTCGGAGAGTACAATATCCGGCCGTCGCTCACCTCGGATTATCACGGAGGTGTATATGTGGCATGGCTTTCCAACCGCAGTTTTGGTACAGCGACTATTGGCGGAGACGGACAGACGCTTACCGGAACAGGCTGGGACATCTATTACGAATTCAGCATGGACTTTGGACAGAATTGGAATACGGCGGGTCAGGAGCCGACCACAGGGCTGCTTATTCACTATGACTTTGAGGATGATTTTTTATCGGCAGGAGAGGTGCTGGACCAATCCGGTAACGGCCACAATATTACAGTGGTGAATCCGGCGAGCGTACCTGCGGAAAGCCAGATCAAGCGCGTAAATGGCATAAAAGGATACGGTATAGAATTTTCAGGTGATAACAGGACATTCCTGCGCAAAGATACTTCACCGGTCAATCCTACCGCAGGCTTGGAAGGCATGACCATCTCCCTGTGGTTCAAGACGCCAGATCCGACAAGAAATATTAAGCTTTTGAGCGCGGCATGGTGGATCGGCGGGCCTGACGCGTCAGGATGGAATTTCGGAACGCATTATCCCGAGATGTGGGCGGATGGCAGCAGGGGCACCTTGCGCGGTGAGCTTGAGTGGTATGACGTAGCGAGGTTTTTTACTCCGGGCGCATGGAATCATGCGGTGTTGACATGGGATAAGACGGGCCAGATACGTGAATATATTAACGCGCGCCTCGTCTATCAGTGGGATGTGTCAAAGCCGAATAAAGACGTGGGTTCGGGCGCACGCCTTATGGTCGGCGGATGGAGTTGGCGCTACCCCCCAGACCCGGTCACTACGTACACAGATTTTACTATGGTGGGGCCGATGGACGAGATACGCATATATGACCGCGAGTTAAGCGTGGAAGAGGTGTATAAGTTGTATTTAAGTTCCGCTGAGGATTTCAGGCTGAATCAGAACAGCGATCCGCAGCTCTCTAACTCACTTTTGAGTTCCATGATCTCTGACCAGGCGGGGAAGCTGAGTCTGGCCTGGCTGGATGACAGGGCGGCTTCCGGCGACCATGATCTCTACTTCAGGCTGTTGACCATCGGGCCGCGGCTTGATCCGATTCCCGATTATCCGATTATTGGCGGAGAGACATTGACATTCCAGGTTTCAGCGACGCATCCGCAGAAGATGCCTCTTGCATTGAGCATAGACCTGGATAATCTTACGGAGGCTCAAAAGGCGACTATAGCCGATGCGACTTTGACCCAGGAATTCGATTCCGAAACAGGTAAGACTACAGGGACATTTGAGTGGACTCCGCCGCCTGACGTCGACGACGATTTTCCGTTGAGGTTTGTCGCTACAGATGTGGTAAGCGGACGGACTGTATCTGAAGGAATGAGTGTCCAGGTCAATGAACACGTACTTTTTGTTGATGACTATAATGATGATGATCCGGCGCTCAATGTGCCCGGATTCCCTTCAAGGGCAAATGAGGATGTGGTAGCGTTTGAAGAGGTCACCGGGCCTGTTTTTGACGGCACAAAGGTCCTCAGGCTTCAGTATTCAAGTACGGACGGAGAAGAAGACTATTACGAAACTTTGCTGTGGGACGAACTTGACGGCAGCGTCTTTGCCGACGTGAGAGAATATAACGGCATCAACTTTCTTGTACGGGGTGCGGCCGGCGAAGAGACATTCAGAATCGATCTGCTCCTCAATATGTCGAAGAACAAGAAGAGCAAGAAGGGCGAGAAGGGCAAGAAGGGCGAGAAGGGGAGTAGTGTACAGACAATAACTTACGAAGCCTCTTCAGTAGAGTCTTCCGATTATGCTACTGTGCCGAATGACTCGTGGCAGATCATAAAAATCCGCCTCAACGAATTTCCGGGGGCAAAGCTGAAGAATATACTCGGAATACGTTTTGTATTCCACGGTGAAGGGACTATATACATTGAAAATCTGAAGTTTATGGAGGAGCCCGACGAAGGTGAGTTCGACCCCACCTTCATTGAGAAGTCGAGGCGGACATTTGGCGGCATGGATGTTATCACGGCCAGGGATATTACCCCCGAACCGGAAAACGGCCTTGTCGCAAGGATACAGACGCCGTATGAGGACAGCCGCGTAAGGGCACACGTCCCTGTCTTCGGCGTTGCATACGGAGAGGATTTCAAAGAATACATGGTTGAATACGGTAAAGGCATGAATCCGAATGAGTGGATTACGATCGCTCATTCCACGCAACCGCAGATGAAGATGGTTCCCAATGTCGATAGGGGATTCGGCGAAGGAAAAACCGTCCATGGAAACCTGGCGACCTGGGATACGGGGCTGCAGAACTACTATTACGGTGATGACTTCCCGCCGGATCATCCGGTGGACTTGAACGGTGTCTATACAGTACGCCTCGTAGTCGCTAGTAATGACGGCAAGACAACCGAGGACCGCGTAACTGTAGAGGTGGGGCGCGTAATTTCGAACGTCTTCGGAGGAGTCGCTAAAGATGAGTTCGATACGGCCGTTCTAGAACTGCCGGAGCACGCGCTGGAAGATTCCTTCAGGGTCATGGCCCTTCAGCCGGTATTGCCGGAAGAGTTTCCGTATAGAGAAGGGCAGCGGCTTGTAGGCGCTGTCTATGAGATGAGGCCTCCGGGTGAGGTTTTCACGCGCGATGCCACATTGAGCATAAAGCTTCCGGAAAATATTTCTGGATTGAGCGCTAAAGACCTCGGGATCTATGCATTTAACATAAGCTCCGGTGAATGGGAGAGATTTCCGGGGCAATTTGACGCGGAACATAATGTAATAAAGAGCGGTATGCGCGGTGTTCCCGAAGGCCGTGCCTATTTTGCCGTCCTTGAAGATACGCGCGATGAATCCTTAAAGATCGCCTCGGCGCTTTCATCGTCCGGCTGGCAGAGAGAAAATAACATCTGCGAAGCGCGGGATCCGGAAGAAGGTGTGTTTCTTGCGTGCGGTTTTGAGGGTGAGAGCGCAGGGGCATGGATGAACCGCAACGGCGCTTCAGGCACCCGGCTGATAATAGATAATAGGGATTCGTTATTCAACAATAAGGCACTTACCCTTACAAATATGAATACCGGCGGAACTTTTGCGAGTACTATTACGGATAGGCCGTTTGACGCGGTAATTTACCCGACGGTCTCTTTTGAATATAAGGTGCCTAAAAATGTCAAGATGAACATTCTGGTCAAGATGGACGGTAAGTGGTATGATATCGAATTTAGCGATGACCCGAAGCTGTACAGGAACATAAATATCGAGAAGATCGGCAGCATAGCCGGTGTCAGGGCCGATAACAGATGGCATCGGGCGACATTCGATCTTTACGGGATGTTGAGCTCACATCCTCCGTTACGGGGGCGCGGCCGGTTTGTTATTGAAGAGATGGTGATGGCTGACTGGAATGAGGCAGGATTCATGAAGCTTGTTCCGGGCTCAAATGCGAAGGGCGCATCCTATTCGATCGATAATTTTGTCATAAGAGATAAGATGCCGTCGGTCTGGGCGCGTCTTATGAAAAACGCTGAGAGGCTCGCTGCCGGGATAAAGAAGCGGTCAGAAGTCCCCGCCGCATATGCGAGAGCGACTACATTGGAAGAATTCCTTATAGTTGACCGGTACGGCCTTACTCCGGACCGCATAAAGCTTTCCGATAAAGAAGGGGTGTTTATCAAGGAGAAGTCGCAGGCGATGATAGAGGCGTGTCTGGTTATGAGCGGGGAGCGGGGATATTGCCTCAAAATCGACTATGATCTCAGATCTGAACCTGCGGGTTACGCGGGATATTACAGGCTTCTGGAAGGCCTCGACTTGAGCCAATATCGCACTCTCATTTTCTGGATAAGAGGGGAAGCCGGAAAAGAGATCACGCGCGTCGGACTGAAAAACAAGTTGGGTCAGGAGTCAAAGATAAATGTAGGATCATTCCTGGATGACGGCATAACAACCGCTTGGCAGAAGGTCTCAATACCCCTTACCATGTTCAAGGATACAGAAGACCTTTCTTCTATGGATAACATCAGTTTTCATTTTGATGAAAGAAGCGGAAGCGGTAAAGGTACTATCCGCATAGATGATATCGGCTTTACGAGCGATATTGTGCCTGTAGTAGCGGTAAACTGTTCCGACGGTACCGGAAAGACAAGCTGGGGTAAAGATTACTGGACTTTCAATACGAAGACTTCACATATATACGCGGAAAAAGATTCTTTCGGGTGCCTTATACAATATCAGGGCATCGAGAGCCGCAAAGAGAATATCTCCTGGGCAGGATGGGGGATCGATCTTGGCGGGCTCGATCTTACGGGATATGAGGCGCTTTCACTGCGCGTAAAGCGGATCCACGGAGTGGAGCGGCCGAATATCTATCTCAATGACGGCAATAAAGAGAGGTATGTCGATCTCGAAAAGTATGTTGCGGGGACAGATTGGGAGACTGCCGTTATCCTGTTAAGGGCCTTCGCTGATAAAGGCCTCAATTTGAAGAATCTGGAAAAGTTGACTGTTGTATTTGAATGGGAAAAGATGGAAGGGGCGCTTTATGTCGACGACATCGAGTTTATCCCCTTTAATTATACAGAAGAGAAAACGGTCCGATAAGATGGATACAAAAAATACTAGACGTCACACAATTTACTATTTTTCAGCCATAGGATTATTTACACTTGTAAGCTGTTTTCTTATATTCGGGATGATAGATATCAGTGAGAGTAACGTTTTCCTCGCGATCTTCTGGATGTTTGGCTTTGCGGTGCTTACTTTAAATGTCGGCTATGTTCTGGTAAGTGCGATAGCGGCTTTACTGACGAAGAACATGCCTTCTTTAAAAGAGAAGAGACTTCGCCATTTGCCAAAGACAGCTGTTGTCTATGTCGTGAGAAACGAACACGAGGTCGTGATAAAAGAGAATATGGCCGAATCTTTCGCTAATAACCGCGAGCGTAATGTCGATATATGGCTTTTGAGTAATTCCGATATAGATGAATGCGTTGTGGCGGAGAAGAGGGCCATAGCCGGATTGCAGAAGAGATTCGGCAAAAGACGTGTTCGATATTTTCAGACCCGCAACAATTCCCTCAGGAGAAAGCACGTCTGCATACACCAGTGGCTTGGCGCCTATCCGGAGTACCGATATTTTGCGGTATGTGACGCCGATTCGATACTGCCTCATGGCACTCTGCGCAGACTTGTTTCAAAGGCGGAACATCCGGCAAATAAGTCTATAGCGCTTTTCCAATCACATATAAGCATTATAAAGAGGGCGACCTATTTCAGCAGTTTTCTCAGTTTCGGACAGGATATCTGCCAGGGGATATACTCGCGGGCCAATCAGAACGTCTTTGGAAGAGGCGTCTCTTACGGCAGCGGCTGCCTGATCCGGTGCAAGGCATTCCGGAAGATTGAAGTGCCTGACTGGGTCCTGAGCCATGACATATGGGATACCGTTAGCCTGGAAGAGAAGGGATACCGCGTAGTCTTCTGCAGTGACGTCGTCACTTACGGCAGGTACCCGTCGAACTATATAGAGTATTTAAAGAGGACCCGGCGCTGGATCGCGGGCACGCTCGAGAGCATGCCGAGGTGTTTGAGATCCAAAGTTTCGCCGGGCACACGGTTTATGGTGCTCTACCCGGCATATATGTACGCTATTCAGCCGCTCTTCCTCATATGGATCTTTAGCGGCTTCTTTTACAATAATAAGGTGCTCGTCCCTATGCTCGTTACGCAGAAGTATGCATTTCTCGGCGGAAGCTTTGTCGATCTGGAGATGGGCTCGCATCTCTTCTTTACCATGGCGATCATATCGGGCCACCGTTTTATTAAATGCCGCAATCTGAAAGAAGCAAAACATATTATCGTTGAGTTCTTAACGACGATGTTACTGTGCCTTAATAGTATAATCTTCGATTCCGCATCTGTAATAAAATGGCTTATTTTCCGCAAAAAGGGGATGGGCTGGGTGCCGATGAAGAAGGGGCCGTATCAGAAGATGGCTATAAAGGACGTGGCAAAGGAGCTGTGGCCTGTCGCGCTGATCGGCGTAGTGAGCCTGATACTTGGCATCATCTATAATCCTTTGTGGACTCTCTTCGCCTCGCCGTTTATCTGCAGTTTTATACTCGGGATACCTGTCGCATATCTCACCGGCCACGTGACTACGATAGAATAACTCAGACGTGTTGCGCAACTCACCATAACTCAATATGAATAAAAGGGGACAGACACTTTTTGTAGCTTATACGTAGCCTCAAAAAGTGTCTGTCCCCTTTTATTTTATACGTAGCCTCAAAAAGTGTCTGTCCCCTTTTATTTCCGATTTTTTTCTTGACAAAGCAATAATTTTCTTGTAAAATTATCAAACTGTAAATATTATTCACAAGATACCTACCACTACCATTAACAAGTATCTATCAGTACCCATTAGCATAGCTATACAAGATGACACATAGACATTTAATTGATGACCAGGCGATTGAAAAGATAAAAAAGCAGGGATGCTGTTTGGGTAAGTATAGAGTTTTTCTTACTGATGGTTACTATTGTTTTCTAGAGGGTATATTTAATTGTGCTCATCAAGATAGAAGATATGTCAAAAGCATGAATGGGCATATGCTTGTATGTAAAACGAATAAACAGTTTCCTTGCGAACAGTGTGATGTCTATGCAAAATCAGAGACTATGTTAGTAGAAGATGCCCATGTATGAATAGGTCGTCAAATGAAAAAAAAGTCTCTGATGTTGTCCTGCCAAGAATCCTGCATTATCTACGGGTTATCCAGCAATTAGCAAGGTCTAATATGACAACTATTTCGTCTGAAGAGCTCTCAAAAATAGCCAATATAAGCGCCTTCCAGATAAGAAAAGATCTGGCTAATTTTGGTAAGTTCGGCCAACCGGGAACAGGATATGATGTTTCGAATCTAAAGAGGTATCTTTTAGATGTCATTGGCACAAAGGAGATGTGCAATATTGGTCTTGTCGGAGTGGGTAATTTAGGCTCGGCCCTTCTTAATTATAAAGGTTTTGATGAAGAAGGGTTGCAATTTGTAGCTGCTTTTGATAAGGAAGAAAGCAAGATTGGAAAGCTATGCGGGAACGTAATAGTCGAGCACATTAATAATCTAAAAGAGAGCGTGCAGAAAAACAATGTCCATATTGGAATAATTGCCGTTTCAGCCAATAATGCACAGATGGTTGCAGATAAATTAATTGAAGCTGGGATTTTTTCCATTTTGAATTTTGCACCCACAATAGTATCGACTCCTAAGGAGATTACTGTGCGTGATGTAGATTTATCAAATGAGTTAAAGGCACTACGGTATTTTACTGCTGTAAATAAATAGTTTTTTTTGGGTTGAATGGTGACAAATTTCACGAGGTTTTAACCGGGGAGGGGAGGAAAAAGATGGAAAATCGGAATGTAAACGTAAATGTGGATTGCAAGACGCCCGCTACCATAGCAGACGCGCTTGCGAATAGCATCTGTGTTCAAAAGACAAATGCCTCGATCGTCAAGTTGCTTATCCTGGGATTTTTTGCAGGTGTGTATATATCCTTCGGAGCAGCAATCGCAACGTTGGTAGGGCACGATGCGGCAAAATATGTAGGTGTTGGAATAGCGAAATTGCTTATAGGTGGTGTTTTCTCTGTCGGGCTTATGTTAGTAGTTATAGCCGGCGCGGAACTTTTTACCGGTAATAATCTTATGACGATGAGCGCATTAGATGGAAAAGTTCCTGCTCATAGAGTTCTGAATAAATGGGTCATAGTATACATTGCAAATTTTGTTGGTGCGGTATTCCTGGCGTGGTTGATGTATAGAACAAACCTGTGGAAAGGCAACGCCGGCGCAGTAGGCGCATTCGCAGTTAAGATAGCAAACGGTAAAGTCAATTTAGGATTTTCAGAAGCATTTTTTAGAGCAATATTATGTAATTGGCTGGTTTGTTTAGCGGTATGGTTAGCGATTGCCTCAAGGGAGGTTTCCGGTAAGATCCTGGCTATATTTTTCCCAATTATGACATTTGTCGCGCTTGGCTTCGAGCATTGTGTGGCAAACATGTATTTTGTACCCCTCGGTATATTTTTAAAAGGCAGCGCTTCAGCAGCCGCAACAGGCTTGGACCTAAGCAATTTAACCTGGAGTGTATTTTTAGTAAAAAATCTGATTCCAGTTACATTGGGCAATATCGTAGGCGGAGCCGGCTTTGTTGCCAGCCTATATTGGTATGTATACGTAAAGAAATAGCAATTACGCGCATGAAGATAAAAGCCCCCGACTTTATAGATAGCAGTAATTACGGAACCATTATATCCTATTTTGTAGAGGAAGGCTCCGCGGTAGAAAAGGGACAGGATCTTCTTGAGATGGAAACAGACAAAGCTCTCATTAGGATCGGCGCGCCCGCAAGCGGTATTGTGCGCGCTATTTATAAAAGTGCCGGTTCAGATGTTAATTCCGGCGATGAATTGCTCGAGATAGAAGAAAATCGATAAAAAGAAGGGAGTAGGTAATAAAATGAAAAGAGTGTTTGTATTATTGACAGTGTTTGTAATAGTTTTTGTTTTGTTTCAAGCTAATCTATCGCTTGCAGATGATGTTAGAATGTTTAATTATTATCAGATAAAATACAAGATTAACGATAAATTTGACGTATTCATTCAGCCGGATATGAGGTTTAATGATGATATAAGGGAGTTATATTATTATCACATTAGGAATGGCGTAACCTTCCATGCACTGGAAAACCTGGATTTGGGAGCCACATATAGGTTTCTCGAGAGTAAGAGCGGAAGCCAATGGCCCAATGAACACAGGTTGGAATTGGAAGCTATGCCTAAGATCACACTGGGGGATTATAAGCTTTCCTATAGAGGTCGTTTTGAATATAGATGGCTGCAGAACGCTGCAGACAGGTGGCGCTATAGGAGTCTTGGTAAGGTAGCTTACATGGCCGAGATAGGGGATTTTGCTTTTACACCATATATAAGCAATGAGATCTTTTACGATTTTGAAATAAATAAGCTGCATATGAACCGGGCTACCCTCGGCGCGGACAAGAAGATAAACGAAAACCTATTGTTAGGGCTGTTTTATTTAAACGAAACAGCACGTGCGGGTGAAACGGATGAGTGGAATACCAGACATTACATAGGGACAAAGATAGTGGTTTCATTTTAGGCATTAAATAAGGAGTGTCATGAAAAAGATACTGACAACTTGTATTTATTGCGGATGCGGATGCGGACTTTACCTAAATGAAGATAGAGGGCTTCTTACAGGCGCATATCCAAGTGTTAAGCATCCTGTCTCAAAGGGGGGCTTATGCGTTAAGGGGTGGAACTGTCATGAATTTGTGAATAAAATGGATAGATTGACCCATCCCTTGATTAAAGAGAATGGCAAATTCAGAAAGGCCACATGGAGTGAGGCCATTGAGTTGATAGCAAAGAAGTTCAAGGCAATAAGTTCTGAGAGTGGACCCGACTCATTGGCATTCTTGAGTTCCGCGAAGACGACCAATGAAGAAAACTATCTTATGATGAAATTGGCACGGGCAGTTTTCAAGACGAACAACGTAGATCACTGCGCCAGACTTTGTCACGCATCTACCGTTGCAGGGCTTGCTGCAACCTTTGGTTCTGGGGCGATGACGAATTCTATCAATGAATTCGAAGAAGCAGATTGTTTTTTAATAACAGGTTCTGATACTACGTCTCAGCACCCCTTAATAGGCTCACGTATAATAAATTCGGTTATTGATAGAGGCGCTAAATTATTAATAGTGGACCCAAGAAAGATCGAGCTGTCAAAATATGCTACGGTCCATGCTCAACAGAAGAACGGTACTGACGTAGCATGGATTAATGGCATGATGCACGTTATAATAAGTGAAGGCCTTGAGGACAGGGCATATATTGAGGAACGCACCGAAGGGTTTGAGGAGCTGAAGGAGCTAGTTAAAGACTATACTCCTGAATATGTGGAGCAGATCACGACTATACCTAAGAATAAGCTTATAGAGGCCGCAAGGATTTATGCAACTACGAAGAAAGCCATGCTTGTATATTCAATGGGCATTACCCAGCACACAACGGGCGTTGACAACGTTAAATCTCTTGCAAACCTGGCGATGTTAACGGGCCACGTCGGGTTTTTATCTACGGGCGTTAACCCTTTAAGGGGCCAGAATAACGTTCAAGGCGCCTGTGACCTTGGGGCTCTGGCCAATGTCTATTCCGGTTATCAGAAGGTGACGGATGCGGACAAACGCGAGAAATTTGAAAAGGCATGGGGCGTCGAAGGACTACCGGGAAATATTGGACTTACAGTTACAGAGATTATAAGCGCGCTCGCTAATAAGAAGGTCAGGGGGCTCTATATTGTGGGAGAGAACCCTATGATAAGCGATCCCGACCAGAATCATGTGCGCGAATGCTTGGAAAAGGGAGAATTTATAGTAGTGCAGGATCTCTTTATGACAGAGACGGCTTGTTTTGCGGATGTTGTGCTTCCGGGAGCGAGTTTTGCGGAGAAAGACGGAACCTTCACCAATACTGAAAGGCGTTGTGAAAGAATACGAAAGGTTATCGATCCTCCGGGCGAAGCAAAAGCTGACTGGGAAATTCTGTGCGATGTAGCGAGGGCATGTGGATATAAGGGCATGGATTATAAAGACCCATCCGGAATTATGGAAGAGATTAGAGTTGTGACTCCAATATATGGCGGTATGAAATATGACAGATTGGAACCGCACGGCTTACAGTGGCCTTGCTTGGACGAAAACCATCCAGGTACGCCATATCTGCACAAAGACAAATTCGCAAAGGGAAAAGGCTCATTTATGCCGCGACCTTACAAAGAACCTGTGGAATTTCCTGACGAAGAATTTAATTTCATTCTTTCTACGGGTAGGGTATATTGGCACTGGCATACCAGGACTTTAACAGGCCGGACAACTACCCTGGAGAGAGAGTCGCCTGTTCCGTATGTCGAGATCAACTCTGAGGACGCAAAAGAGCTCAGCATAAGAAATAGGGCCAGGGTTAAGGTTACCTCGAGAAGGGGGTCCATAGAGCTGGTTGCCGATATTTCGGATAAGGTTGTTAAAGGCTCCTGTTTTATTCCTTTTCATTTCAGGGAGGCCGCTGCTAATGTTTTGACAATAAACGCAGTTGACCCTATTGCAAAGATCCCCGAATATAAAGTATGCGCAGTAAAAGTGGAGAAACTATGAAACTGAAAAAGATATTACAAAAAGATGTAGAAAAGCTTCTAGGCGAGGCCGCTAAAAAATGGCAGACATATGTTCCGTCAAAGAATGATGAGGGCGATACCCTGTTTGCGATTTTGCCAAAAGAAAAAGATGAGCTTGAAAAGGCCTTGCAGAGGGTTAACTTAAAAGATGATTGGGTTGCCATCTCCCCTAAGGAAATTTTCTTTCCACAGGTGGAGAATATGTTCAGTTTTGATAAAGAGAGGATTACCGAGGAGATTGAGACGTCTAAAAAACTGATATTCGGCATAAGGCCCTGTGATTTAAAAGGGGTTCTGTTCGCCGATGAGTTTTTTAAAAGAAATTTAGAGGATATATATTACTTATCCAGGATTGAGGATAGGTTAATTGTAACTATAGGCTGCAATACTCCGCCGAGAAAAGAAGCGTGTTTTTGTACATCGGCTAATACAGGCCCGTTTGCGAAAGAAGGGTTTGATCTCGAGCTCGTGGATGCAGGTAACTATTATCTTGTTGAGGTCGGGAGCGTGAAGGGTGAGGAGTTCATCAATTTATATTCTGCCTTCTTTGAAGACGCCGGCGATGATGAAGCGGAGAAGCTGAATAGCATAGAGTCTGATGCCAAAGAAGCTATTAACGTAAAGGTGGATTTTGATAAAGCCCTGGAAATAATGAAAGGCGATAAGGATCTTACCGAAAATTATAAACGGATAGGGGAAAGGTGTATCTACTGCGGGGGCTGTGTTTATACATGCCCGAGCTGCACCTGTTTTAACGTCTTTGACGATAAATTGGGTGACAATGGAGTTAGAAGGCGCAATTGGGACACGTGTGTATTCAGAGGTTATACGCGCGAGGCCAGCGGCCACAACCCGAGAGATGAAAAATGGACAAGAACAGCCAGACGCTACGAACATAAACTAAAGTACGATTATAGTGTCACAGGTACAAGCGGGTGCATTGCCTGCGGACGCTGCCTTTCAAGCTGTCCGGTTAATATCGGAATGTCTAAGTTTATCGAAGAGATTACGACAAATAAGAGGAATATGTGATTATGAAGAATGAATATCTTCCATATAAAGTGACAATCGCGTCTATACAAAAAGAAAGTTTCGACACAAATACATATAAGGTCGTATTTGATGATGAGAAGACAAGAGATTCTTTCGATTATAGACAGGGGCAGTTCGCGGAGATTTCAATATTAGGAGTAGGCGAAGCCCCTATCTCCATTACCTCATCACCGTCGAGAAAAGGGTATCTGGAATTTAGCATAAGAGCGGCAGGAAGCCTTACAAATAAGATACATGAAATGAAGGTAGGTGACTCACTTTACGTAAGAGGCCCATACGGCAACTCTTTTCCTTATGAAGAGACCAAGGGAAAGAACATATATTTTATTGCAGGCGGCATAGGCCTTCCTCCGTTAAGAAGCCTTATAAATATGACGATGGACAATCGGAGCGATTTCGGCCACATTAAAATTTTATATGGCTCCAAAACACCGGATGAATTATGCTTCAAGCAGGAATTGGATGAGTGGAAGAAAGTTGAGAATACAGAAGTGTGGTTGATTGTGGATAAACCATGCGATGGATGGGGATGCAGCATAGGTGTTGTTACGGAATTGTGGAAAGATACAGATATCCATCCGAAAAATGCAGTGGCTTTTGTCTGCGGACCTCCCATAATGATTAAATTCGTAGTTCAAAAGCTGACGCAATCCGGCTTTAAAGACAAAGATATCATAATGACGCTGGAGCGCTATATGAAGTGCGGTATAGGCAAGTGTGGGCATTGCAATGTAGGTGAGAAGTTTGTTTGCGTAGATGGGCCGGTATTTACTTACGAAGAGATAAAAAAGATCCCTTCGCGTGAAAAGGTAATTTAGCAGCCAAGCATCGAAAAAAGCCTTTTTAGACAGAAGGCTTTTTTTGGAAGGAGCGATATGCAAAATCTGCATAACGATAGATCAGGTATAGCTTGCGCGATATTAGCCGGCGGCCGGAACAATCGCATGGGGCAGCATAAGGCGTTTTTAGATTATCGCGGCAGGACCTTCATCGAAATTATCAGGGATAGTATGAGCGTATGGTTTGACGAGGTATTCGTTGTAACTAATAACAAGCTGCTTTTCTCAAAGTTTCCCGAACAGGTTTTTGAAGATATCATACCGGACAAGGGGCCCTTAGCAGCTATACATACAGCCCTTACGGTAAGTACCAGGGAGCGGGTTTTCTGTGTGGCCTGTGACATGCCCGATTGCGGCAGCTTAGCAATAGAGGAAGTTATACGCGCGAGCAAAGAAGGCAGCTTCGATTGTTTTGTTCCGAGGGGATCCCGCGGTCCGGAACCGCTCTTTGCGATATATACGAGATCCGTGAGGGGTTTAATTGAAGAAGAGATAACGCGAGGTCAATTATCCGTATTAAGATTTCTGGAAAGATGCCGTACCCGCTATATTGATATAACAGGATACGAAAAAGAAATTGTAAATATAAATACACCCCAGGAGTACAGACGTCATGCGCGCAAGGTCTAAGATATGGATTGAGAAAAACAAGAAACTCATATTCGGAGAAGGTAAATCAGAGATATTTAAAGCCATACAGGAACATAAGTCCATCAATAAAGCCGCCAAAAGCATGGGCGTCTCATTTCGGCATGCCTGGAGTTACATCAATGAAATTGAAAAGAGGCTGGGCGTTCATTTAGTTGATCGGTCAAAAGGCGGAAAAGGCGGCGGTGGGTCACATCTGACGGAATATGCCGTAGAACTTATGAAAAGGTTCGATAGGCTGAAAAATGAAGTCGATAAATATACTGATAAAAAAGCAAAGGAAGTATTCGGCGGATGGAAAAATATGAGATATTAAAGATCTTTCCCGAAAAGGAAGAAAAAATATTAGACGCGGTCACAAGGGAGATTCCTTTAACGGTTTATGTAAACGATAAGGAGATAGTTACCCTTCTTGCCAGCCCGATCGATCTTACAGAGTTGGCCGTCGGTTTTCTCTTTACTTCAGGATTCATATTTAGCTATGGAGACGTAAGAAGCGCCACAGAAGACAAAGAGCGCTGGACCGTTCATTTACGACTGAAAGACGGAGATATTGGCTTGCATATGGTTTTTAAAAGACTGTTTACGTCAGGTTGCGGGAAAGGCACATTATTTTATAATGCCGTCGACCTTATGCATAGAAACAGGCGAAGGGAAGGCATAACTATTGACAGAGGGCGGGTATTTCATATGATGCAGGATTTTCAGGCCCGTTCGGCAGGGTTTAAAGAAACAGGGGGTGTTCATAGCGCGGCACTCGCTGATAATAAAGATATCCTTGCAGTGAGAGAGGATATAGGCCGGCATAATGCTGTTGATAAAATTCTCGGTTACGCTCTTATAAACAAAATAGAACTGAAAGATAAGATTATATTGTCTTCAGGGCGTGTATCTTCTGAGATAATATTCAAGATACAAAAAACGGATATCTCCGCGATAGTTTCGCGAAGCGCCCCGACAGACCAGGCGATAAAACACGCGCGAAGCAGCGGTATTGCGCTGATAGGTTTTGCGAGAGGCCAAAGAATGAATGTCTATAGCTGCACAGAGAGGATAGTGTGAATAGGCTAAAAATAATTTTTTCTTTTATTGTTATTCTGTTATGCATATTCATAAGATTCACGGATGCCGAGGAAACGCTCAGGCTCGCAACGACTACAAGTACATATGAGACAGGCCTGTTAGATTATATTCTTCCTGTGTTTGAAAAAGAGTTCGGATGCGAAATACACGTTATCTCCGTGGGAACGGGTAAGGCCCTTCGGCTTGGAGAAAATGGCGATGTCGATATTCTTCTTGTGCACGCTCCGGAAGCGGAGAAGAGATTCATGAAAGACGAATACGGGACAGACAGGCGATATGTCATGCACAATGATTTTGTTATACTTGGGCCGGAAGACGACCCTGCCGGGATAGGAGAGTTAAAGAAGTCAACAGAGGCGTTTAAAAAGATATACGCCTCAGAGAATATATTCGTTTCCCGCGGGGATGATTCCGGAACGGATAAGAAAGAGAAGTCGCTCTGGGCCAGGGCAGGGCTTTATCCTCGTGGCGCGTGGTACCTTGAAACCGGCCAGGGGATGAATGCCACTTTAAGGGTGGCTGATGAAAAGCGCGCTTATGTGATGCTGGATCGCGCTACGTATCTTTTCAATAAAGATAAAGTAAGGTTAAAAATTCTTGTGGAAGGAGACAGGGATTTGCTCAATCCATACGGAGTAATTGCGGTCAATCCGCTTAAACATCCCCACGTAAACCATCGATTGTCTTTGGCCCTGGTTGAGTGGATGACTTCTTCCCAATGCAGGGAAATGATTAACAAATATGAAGTGAATGGAGATCGACTGTTTTACGCGGATGACAACAGCCCGGTTGACTAACAAAGCGAATTAATTTATGGACTATATAATAGAAGGATTTAAAAAGGCATTTATTATCATCTTTTCCTTAGACAAAGAGTTTCTAATGATTGTTTTTACTTCAATCAAGATATCCTTTAGCTCCATCTTTCTGGCCGCACTTTTCGGAATTCCTTTCGGAATTTTTGTCGGGGCAGGAAAATTTAAAGGCAGGAAATTGATAACGACTCTATTAAACACCTTAATGTCGCTTCCTACAGTTGTAGTCGGACTTCTTTTGTATTCACTGCTTTCAAGGAGGGGGCCTTTGGGTGATATGGGCATTCTTTTTACTCAAACAGCTATAATCGCGGGACAATGTATTCTGGCCTTTCCGATAATCGCCGCGTTAGTAGCCGCGGGGGTGCGAAATATCGGCGATGATCCGCTTATTGCGGCCCGCCTTTTAGGCGCTGGCAATGTCGGGAGTGCTTTGCTTTTTCTGAAGGAGGCGAAATTGATCGTCATAACAAGTACATTGGCAGCATTCGGAAGAGTCTTTTCGGAGATAGGGATATCCATGATGCTGGGGGGCAATATCAGGTTTTATACAAGGAATATTACAACGGCCATTGCGTTGGAAAGTTCACGAGGCGCAATAGGTCTTGGGATTGCTTTGGGTCTTGTGCTTCTCGCAGTAGCGTTTCTGGTAAATATAATCGTCTATCGGTTTCGGGGCGAGGAATTATGATAACTTCTGTAAAACTGGAAGGTATATATAAAGAACACGGATCGAATCACTTTTCACTTAATATAGACGGGTTGGAATTTCACAATAAGCATGTTCAGGCCATTGTTGGGCCGAACGGTTCCGGCAAAAGCACCCTTCTTAATCTACTTGCTTTTCTTGATAGACCCGATCGTGGCAGTATTATTGTAGATGATAAGAAGGTTTTCCCCAGCAATAATGCGAAGAACAAATTATGCAAAAAAATAGGATATGTGCGACAATCCCCCTATTTATTCAATCTGAGTACATTCGATAACATCGCACTCGGTTTAAAGATAAGAAAATTTTTAAAGGGCGATATCGTTTCTAAGGTCAATGACATACTGGCGATATTGAGGATAGAGCACCTCAGGAAGAGAAGGGTATCCTCCTTATCCCGTGGAGAATATCAGAAAGTTGCTATAGCCCAGGTCCTTGTTCTAGAACCCGAAATGGTCCTTATGGACGAGCCGGCAGCTAATATCGACGCGCAAAGTACGCTTTCCATAGAAGAGACGGTGAAAAAAGTTCAACAGAGAACAAGTTCCATTATTATTATGACCACCCATTCATTAACGCAGGCCTATCGAATGACTCCGGATATTATTTCGATAAATAAGGGAAGGGTTGTTGATTTTATTCATGAGAATGTTTTTTTCGGAGAGATAAAGGATCGGGGTGACGGCCTCAGGCAGATGGATGTTTGCGAGAATGTAAAAATCGTTTTTTCTACAGAGAAGAAGGGGAAAAGCTATGTTGCCATAGATCCTGAAAATATTATAATGTCCAAAGAGAATATAAAGACAAGCGCCCGCAATACCTTTACAGGCAAAATAATCAAGATTGAGTCATTGGAGCCGAACGTACGATTGGTAGTTGATGTAGGCGTAGAGATGTATTCAATAATCACAAAGCAATCTTTTGAAGAAATGGGCATTAATTTGGGATCGAGCGTAGTTTTAAGTTTTAAGGTCAATTCAGTGGAGGTAATTTAATGATAGAATTTGAGCAGGCCCTTAAGCTGATATTGAGAAACAGTAAAGAATTGGGCGCTGAGACGGTATTGGTCGATAATTCCGTAGGTAGATCATTGGCGGAGGATGTTTATTCCAAATTACAGATGCCGCCGTTTAATAAATCGGCAATGGACGGATACGCACTGAAGGCAATAGATGTTACAGATTCTCATGTCCGGCTGAAGTGCGTTGGTTTTATAGAGGCAGGCCAGACTTTCAGGAAAAGAGTCAGAAGGGGCGAGTGCGTAAAGATAATGACCGGAGCTCCTCTTCCACAAGATACCGATAGCGTGGTCATGGTGGAGGAGACTCGAAGATTCGGCGAACTCGTGGGAATAGCAAGAGCTGTAAAGAGAGGACAGAACGTTTGTGTGCAAGGTGAAGACATTAAAAAGGGCGAGAAAGTGCTTGTAAGGCGGAGAGTAATTTCGGTCTCAGATGTGGCGCTTCTTGCGGCAGTCGGCAAAAAGTATGTGAAGGTCATAAAGAGGCCCGAGGTAGGCGTTTTAAATACCGGCGGAGAAATTATTCCTGCAGGGCGGAGGCTCCCCGGAAATAAGATATATAATAGCAACGGCCCGCAACTTTTAGCTCTTCTTAAATCAGATGGGATTAGGCCTCACTTCTTAGGAATTGCAAAGGATGATCTTCGGGAATTGAAAAAAGCTGTCAGGAAGGGGTTAGAGAAGGATATACTTTTGATATCAGGCGGAGTGTCTCAGGGGGACTACGACCTCGTGCCGAGTGTTTTAAAAAGCCTCGGCGTGAAAGAGGTATTTCACAAGATTAAAGTTAAACCGGGAAAGCCTCTCTTTTTCGGAAAGTACAAAAATAGGCTCATTTTCGGTATCCCCGGAAACCCCGTCTCGAACTTTTTGGCCTATCTTCTGTTCATACGTCCGGCATTATCAAAGATGTCAGGTGGAGAACTTTGCGAAGGCGTATTCAAGGAAGGAGTACTCACGAAGACGTTTTGTCATAAGATCGGCCGGAAACATTTTGTTCCCGCAAAGATATCAAAGAGGGGATCGCGCTATTATGTCTATCCCGTAGAGAGTCACGGTTCAGCGGATATTCTCGCATTATCAAAGGCAAACGGATTTATGATAGTCGATCGAGATTGCCGTCTCGTTAAAGCAAAATCAAAGATAGAGTTTATAACATGGAAATGAAAAATAAAATAGATTATTTACGACTTTCGATAACGGATAGGTGCAATCTTAATTGTTTGTATTGTACCCCATTAAAGAAAGATCAATTTTTAACTCATGATGAAGTCCTGCGGTACGAGGAGATGGTTAAGATTGTCGAGGCGTTTGTCACAATGGGAGTGAGATATGTGCGGATAACAGGAGGAGAGCCCCTAATAAAAAAGAATATCACGGACCTGGTAAGTATGATAAGAGATATAAAGGGACTTCGGGAAATCGCTTTAACTACGAATGGAATCGGCCTTAAAGACAAGGCTCGCCAGTTGAAAGAAGCGGGACTCGATAGGATAAATATAAGCATCAATACATTGAAAGAAGAGAGATACATAGATATTGCGGGAAGAGACTATTTCAAAGAGGTGTGGGCCGGGATTCATAGTGCTCTTAAATCCGGACTAGACCCGATAAAGCTGAATGTGGTGGTGATGAAAGGGATAAACGATGACGAAATATTGGATTTTGTGCGATTGACATTTAGGTATCCGTTAAATATCCGTTTCATTGAGTTATTTCCCACGACCGAGCGTTCCGAAGGATTAACGTATCATATGATGAAAAATACCGAAATAAAGGAAAAGATACTAGATCAATTCGGTGAAATGAGACGTAGTTTTGATATAAATGGGAATGGACCGGCCGAATACTACAGACTTAAGGACTCTATGGGATTGATAGGCTTTATCAATAGTTCAAGCGATAATTTTTGCAATGAGTGCAACCGGGTGAGAATAGATTGCGCGGGTAGGATCTCGCCTTGCTTATTTTCCGGACATATTTATGATCTGCGCAACGCATTGAGGAACGGGAAGAACGATGAATTAAGCCTCAGTATAAAAGATATCTTTGAAATGAAATCGGAATACAATAAGAATGCGATAAATAATCGCAAAGTCGAAATGAGCAGTATCGGAGGATAATGAATTATGACAAAGATAAGATCAGGAATGGTTGATGTCGGTCCGAAGAAAAAGACTGAACGAATGGCAGTGGCGAAAGTTTTTGTCAGACTGGGGCCGGCGCTAGTTGAAAAGATAGAAGATAATGCTATTCCAAAAGGCAATGTGATTGAGGCGGCGCGGATTGCCGGCATAATGGGAGCAAAAAAGACATCCGAGATTATACCGCTTTGCCACAATATCGAAATAGAATGTGTGAATATGGAATTTAACCTTACAGAAGACGGTTTGTTGATAGAATCCAGAGTAAAGACTAGAGCAAAGACCGGGGTGGAAATGGAAGCGATGGTAGCGTGTTCAACGGCAGCGCTTACAGTATACGATATGTGCAAGATGTTTTCGAAATCGATAGAGATAACCGAACTTTGTCTTGTTGAGAAAAGAGGGGGTAGAAGTGGTGTTTACAAAAGGAGCTGACGCTGAAGATAAGGGGAAAATATTTTCTATTAATTGCAGCAAAAGAAAGGGGATTGCAAAGACATCCGCAAGTAAAGCAAATTTAATCGAAGATTTTGGCCTGGAAGGGGATGGCCATGGAGGGCCGGGATTACGGCAAGTGAGCCTTCTTGCGATTGAAAGCATTAAAAGGCAGAGCGAATGCCCTAAGGCTAAAAAGAAAGGTATCTTACTTGGGCCCGGCGATTTTGCCGAAAATATAACAACGGAGGGCTTAAATCTCACACAATTAAAGATTGGGAACAGATTGAAAATAAGGAACGATATTATTTTGGAAATATCCAAAATAGGCAAAGAATGCCATAGATATTGCACTATCTATAAGAAACTCGGAGATTGCATTATGCCTCGAGAAGGAATATTTGCGAAGGTAACAAGAGGCGGAGAAGTCGCCATAGCAGATGAGATCGAGGTGGTCAAAAATGTTTAAATTTGCCGTATTGACAATTAGCGATAGATGTTCAAGAGGTGAGGCCAAGGATGAGAGCAGCAAGATTATTGTAGATCTCCTTAAAAATATTAATGGAGAGAATATTCGATATGGTATAGTTCCAGACGAAGCAGATTTGATAAAAGAGAAGCTTGTTTATTACTGTGACGAGCTAAAAGTAGACCTTGTTCTAACTACAGGCGGTACAGGTTTAGGCCCCAGGGATGTAACTCCTGAAGCAACAAAACAAATAATGCAGAAAATGGTTCCAGGGATATCTGAACTCATGAGGTTAGAAGGCTTAAAAAAGACAAAAAAAGCCGTGCTTTCAAGAGGAATAAGTGCAATAAGGGGAAGCTCAATTATAATTAATTTGCCGGGCAGCCCAAAAGGCGTAAAGGAATCCTTGATGGCTGTCTTGGATATTATACCCCATGCTCTCAATATGGTGAAAGGCAAGGGGCATAATAATATTCCACAGAGAACAGATATGGAGTAATGTAACCAGTAATTCGTTAGTCGCAATATTGTTTACATATGGCACAAGAATGCTGTATACTATATGTGAGAGGTCTGCAATGGAAGAGAATTACAAGGAACCACTATATCCTATTGCGATTGCCGCTAAGCTTCTTAAAGTTTGTCCAGCTACCCTGAGAATTTGGGAGAAAAAGGGATTAATTAAGCCAAATCGGATAGGACGCAACAGGTTTTATTCAAGGTGCGACATAGATAGGCTGGAACACATAAAAGAATTAATACAAGGAAAACATGTGAATATTGAAGGCGTTAAGCAAATATTGAGTACTATTCGGTGTTGGGAAATAAAAAAGTGCAAACTAAAAGAGAGAGATGCCTGTCCGGTCTATCACAAGTATGGTTCTACCTAAACGATTTTCATTCTTGCCCGCCGTTCAGACCGTATGTCATTCACAAATTCATTAGATTTTTTCGACATGCAAGAATTCATTAAGGAAGCGTCAGACGTGTTGCGCAACTCGAAATAACTCAATAAGCTTCAAAACAAATGCAGAATTCTCTTGATTCCGGTAATTAGGCTCCGTCCCTAATTAGGCTCCGTCCCTAATTACCCTGTGGGTCAATAAGCTCGATCTAGGAAATGTTGATGATTTCGGCAGAGGAAAGAGAGCCCTATGCAAAAATGGTCATTATGACAAAAAGTATAAAATAGTAGTGCCAAAAGAAGAAACGAATCTATGAAAGATAGTTTATTTGTGTAATGACATCATCAGTCAAACACCTTCTGATGTAGGAATAAGTAAAAAGAATAAAGATAAAAAAACTTGACAAACGTAATACAATGTAATACACTATATGTGTAGGTAAATATGAAAAGATATCATAACCTAAGGTGGGATGAGCGAAACATTTACCATATTGCGGTACATCATGTTATTCCAGATGAAGTTGAGCAAGTTGTTTTCTCATCCAAATGCAGAGTAAGGCGTGGCAGGGGGCAGAATACTTACTATATACTTGGACAAGCGGAATAAGGCCGTTATTTATTCATTGTTTTAAAAGGTAAGCATAGCGGCATTGGACGTGTAGTAACAGCACGTGAGATGATTGACAAGGAAAGAAGATGGTATAGAGGATAAAAAGAGAGGCTAATATTATGAAAAAGAAGATCCCAAAATTAAAGCGAGATAAAGAGTTAATTGCATTCTGGAATGCACATGATTTCACAGACTATATCGAAGATACAGAACCCGCGGATGATGTTGTTTTTGAAAAAGCCAGGAAGGAAACAGTATCATTCCGCCTAAGAAAAGAACAAATCAAAGATTTAAAAAGAATAGCCCATAAAGTAGGCTTAGGGTATACAGCTTTAATCAGGTCTTGGATCACGGAAAGGCTTGCAAGAATACAAGGTATGCAACATCACCAAAGATAATGTTGTATGAAAGTTTTTGCGGTGCGGATTCGACCAATCTCAATACTTGTCTATTTCTTCTTCCTTAAATGCGTAGGCAGGATGCGGAGGGATTCTCTATACTTCGCGACTGTCCTGCGCTGTATTACAATACCTTCACCGGCCAGTGTTTCCTGAACGGCTTTATCGCTTAATGGCTTAGCCTTATTTTCAGCGCCTACAATTGCCCCTATCTTTTTCTTTATAGTGACCTTAGAGGTTACCTCGCCGTTTTCTTTCCTTATAAAGAATTACAGAATCAAAAAGATAAGAGGTTTGTTTTTAGATATTTTACTTGCATTTTGGGAAGGGAAATGCTACCATAAAAAAATAGTCTGTTAAGAAAAAAGAAAGTGATATGCGGAATTCAACTATAAAACAAAGAAGTTTGTCTTTTATAATTATTCTATCGATTTGTCTCTTTATCCCTTCCGATATTAGAGCGCAGTTCGGAGGAAGAAAAAACCTACCTCTTGAAAATCAGCCTTTTGAAATCCAACCTGTCGGAAACTCTGCTCCGTTCCAAGCGGGACAAGAGCGGCAAGAACCCAAATACGCGCCCGGAGAGGTGCTGGTTAAATTCAAAGAAGGAGCTGAGCCGGAGGCTGTGTTACAAGAGATCGATTTAGAGGCTAAAAATATCGAAAGAGTCCATTCCATAAAGCCCGCCTTAAGCAAGTTCAGAAAAAGTTGGAAATTAGAAAAAGACAGCAACGGCTGGTACTGGTTCATGGGTAAGAAATACCAAGATAAGGAAGAGGTGTCGGACGAAGAAGTTTTTCAGGAAGCCTACAAAGAGATGAGCCCCGAAGAGAAAACTTTGTATCGTAGCTATAAAATAGCGCTTCCCGAGGAAACAAGTGTAGAACAAGCAGTGGTTGAGTTAGAGAATAATCCCGATGTGGAATATGCACAGCCTAATTATATTATGGAAGTGCATATGATCCCAAATGACCCTTATTATCACACCACTGGAACTTGGGGGCAGTCGTATGATGACTTGTGGGGTTTAAAGCGAGACAAGTTAAATTGTCAATGGGCTTGGAATATATCACAGGGAGAAGGAGTTACGGTAGCGGTAATAGACACCGGAGTTGACTATAATCATGAAGACCTTACCGGCAACATCTGGATTAACCAGGCTGAGTTACATGGTTTAGCCGGTTTCGATGACGACGGAAACGGATATGTGGATGATGTAAGAGGATGGGACTTTAGCGGCGATTTTAATTATCCGCCCGATCCCATTCAGCCCGACAACGATCCTTCGGATTATTACGGCCACGGCAGTCATTGTGCGGGGATTGTTGCCGCTGTCGGAAATAATAACAAAGGGATTATCGGCGTGGCGCCGAGGGCAAAGATTATGCCATTGAAAATTTTTCCTAATGCGTACACTGATGTAGCTGTGCAAGCTATCAAGTATGCCGCCGATAATGGCGCAAGAGTATTGAGTAACAGTTGGGGTCCCCCTTTCCGAAGGGCTTCTGATCCGTCATTAGAAGATGCGGTTGACTATGCCTATTCGCGCAATTGCGTTCTAGTATTTTCTGCCGGAAACAATAATGACGATGTCGCATATTATTCTCCTGCAAACTATACAAAGACAATCGCAGTAGCCGCAACAGACCGCAATGACGTCAAGACAGATTTTTCTAACTGGGGAAATAAGATCGATATAGCAGCGCCCGGTGGCGATTCGGGCAATATGCTGGAAACTCCTTCGGGTGAGCATTTCTATGTTAATATCCTGTCTCTAAGGGCAGAGGATACCGATATGTATGAGGATGTACCCAATTACACTCCGGGCGAATTTGTACTTGGAAATCATTACTATAGAGCGCGCGGTACTTCAATGTCAGGTCCCTATGTTGCGGGCGTTGCAGCACTCATAATTAGTCAGGAACCCTCCCGTACCCCAATAGATGTAAAACGAGTTCTATTCGCTTCCGCAGATGATAAAGGTCCGGAAGGTTTTGACAGGTATCACGGTTTTGGCAGGGTAAATGCTTTCAGAGCATTGATTGCGAATTCTATCTCTTATGTACGCGCACGAATGCGCGAGCCTGAACCGGATCGCCAATTTTCTAACGTAGTAACAATCACAGGCACTGCGATAGCAAAGAATTTCTCTCATTATACTATAGATGTCGGGGAAGGAAAAGAACCTGAGAGCTGGTCTGATTTCGGAGTAAGCCTAAACAGCGGAGGCGGAACAGAAGTCGTAGACGATATGTTGGGGGCATGGAATTCCTCTCATTCATCATACGGAATTTATACTATCCGGCTTAGGGTTTTTAATACCTCAGGCCTGTCGCGAGAGCATAGAGTCACAATCGTAATCAATAACCTCATCCAGGAAGGATGGCCGCAGCATGTCGAAGGCAGAAGTTCTTCAAATCCGGTTATTGTTGATATTGATAATGACGGGGATCCGGAGATTATTGCGGGTTCATATGCGGACGCAGCGGGTGAAGTATACGTCTGGCACCACGATGGAACTATAGCGAGGGGTTGGCCGGTATCTTTAGGGGGGGTATGCCGAACACCTGCCGCCGGCGACTTGGATGGCGATGGCTATATGGAAATCGTTGTTGAAGTTGAATATCCGTATTTTGAGCGACATTATGAGAAAATATTTGTTTTTCAATATGACGGCACTCCTTATCCGGGTGACTGGCCTAAGGGAGACGGAAGGGAAATAGAGTACGTAACTACGATTCCTACAATAGCGGATGTGGACAAGGATGGTTTTCTTGAGATTATAGTCGGCGGGGAGAATGGCGAATTACATGCCTGGCATCACGACGGCACGATAGTCTCGGGCTGGCCTGTAAACGTTGAATACTCTCGATCCATCACCGCCCCCGCGGTGGGCGATATCGATGGAGACGGACGAACAGAGATTGTGGCGGCGGTAGGTTGCAAAATTTCTGACGATTGGACGGGGTATATCTATGCCTGGAATGACGACGGAACGCTTGTTCCCGGCAATTGGCCTGTCACCGTAGATGGTGCCGTAGAGCCTCCTGTTTTAGGAGATATTGACGGTGATAATCAACTTGAGATATTAGTTAATGCCCTTGGAACCTTGTTTGCTTTTGAGCATGATGGAACTATTATACCTGGCTGGCCGAAGGAAATGCAGTTGGAAGAAATCAATTGGGGCAGTCCAATGCTTGGAGATTTAGACAGAGACGGAATGCCCGAGATTATAGTTACTGGGGGGAGTTTCTCGTATGATTCATCCGATAATATGATATCCAAAAACGGGGTTTGGGTTTTCAGAGGCGATGGAACCACATTCGGTAACTGGCCGCATGAATTCGATTTTCATAATTCTGGCTTTGCCGGCGCTTCTTTAGTTGCTAATATTGATGCAGATGATGATGTGGAGGTTGTGGTTTTGACTAATGAGTGTGGTGACTCTGATTGGAGAACGCATTTGTATATATTTGATAATAACGGCAGCTTGAAAACCGGATATCCGAAGCGATTTGACATGGAACCATACTTTATACCGGCACTTGACGATTTAGATGGTGACGGTGATATTGAAGTTGCTGCATTCGGAAAATATAATCGGAATTGTTTAACACCTTTCTATGCCTATGATCTGGAGGGATATTGCGAGGATAGAAGAATGGAATGGCCGATGTTTCAACATGATCCGCAGCATACGGGACTTTACGCCCCGCCTGAAGGAGAGAATAATCCGCCTGCCGCTTCTATAACCTCGATTTCACCGAATCCGGCATATCAAGGTGATACTGTGAGTTTTGAAGGATCAGCCACAGATCCGGATGAAGGCGATACAATTGTGGCGTATAAGTGGGCATCAAGTATAGACGGATTATTGAGCGAAGAAGCATCGTTTGCGACAAATGCATTGTCAGCGGGAACGCATACCATCACCTTTGAAGCGCAGGATAGTGGCAACACCTGGTCTATGGCTGCAATAGCGACATTAGAGATAAAACCTTCTATCTGTGAATTGTCACTAAAGGACGGTGATATTGTATCCAGTGATGTCTATGTAAGTATGGCCTTTAGGGGGGAGATGGTACCATGGTTCCAATTTAAAGTCGATGGTTGTTATGCGCAGTATAATCCCTGGAGGACACAATATTTTTCGAATGGTGAACATACAGTTTATGGTCAATATGCCAGCGGAGGAGAATGGCATAAAACCCCGCCTATTACGGTAGTTGTAAATAATGTAATCTCATATGTGCCGGAGATAACATTTCCGGCCGATGGCGCGGAAGTATCGGGCAACGTTAATGTCAGTTTTGAAACTAAGGCCACATCAGCTTACTTTGCCTTTTTATATGCTAATAATAAAATCGTAGGCTGGAAAATCCTTTATCAAAAACAACCTCCGCATAATATTTTATGGCGGACAGCGAAGCTGCCGAACGGCCCGTGCGATTTAAAACTAGTTGTTTATTACTTTTTAGCCGGCGCAGTGACTTCAGAATCTGCCAGGGTTACCATCAACAATTCTACAATACCAGCCCCAATCATAAATCTCACCTGCCCCAATCCAGCTTCCGGAATAGTCAATGTCCACATATCAAGCGACGATAATATCGATTTTTTTGCCCCCACGATTTATGCAAATGGAAAATTAATCGGCTTTAAATGGGGGCTGCCTTGCGACATAATATGGGATACGAAAAACTTTCCTAATGGTTCATATAACTTACATTTCCGCGCGTATTATCGCTCAATGCGGAAATGGATTGAGCTGGACAGAGTCGTTGAAATCCGGAATTAGCACATTAAGGTGTTGCAATAGTAGCTTGAACCTAAGGAGGTGTTGAGCAACTTCAATAAAGATAAGGTGTTATAGAAATAATCTAAAAAAAATTAAAAAAATATGCAAGAAAACGCCTCTTTTTATGTATATATTAGTGAAGGGAGGTATTTTTTTGATAAATAGGTCTCTGTCCCATATTTATTATAGAAGTTTCTTAGACTTTGACTCTAAAGATGAAAAGTTGTATACTGATTTTGAAACACCAATGGGCGATTCTAGCTTTAAAGCCAAGCTTATCAAGCAATGCGGTCATTATATGCCCAAGAGGAAGGGGAAGGCGCTAAGCAGGATTTAGTATTATTCTTGTAATATATTGATAATAGTCAAGTTCCGCAACACGTCTGATGCACTACTTACTTTCCTACTTGACGAATTCCTTACTTTATGGTATACTTACTTTGGTAGGAGGTGGTCAAAATGACAGTTATAATGACAGTGAAGAATCAAATAACAATCCCTAAAAAGATAACAGACGCGCTGGGCCTAGACAAGGGTTCTATGTTCAGGGTAGAGATCTCTAAGAATGTAATAGAGCTGATTCCCCTTGAAACGAAGGAAAAGGAGTTCACAGAAGAGGAATATGTGAAATTAGAAGCACTCGCGATGAAGGAGAAGGGGAAAGAAAAACGGGTGACAAAGAAGTTTATTAGTGATTTGAAAAAGGGAAGAGGCTAATCTATGCCGTTACGCCTTTATTACAGACCTTCTTTTAAAAGGAGCCGCAAGAGTCTTGGCCATACCCAAAAGAAAATAGTCGGAGTGATATTAGAGGCATTAACTGCTTATTACTTTAGTGGGTGCGATCTATTAGAAGCACAAAAGATAGAAGAGTCAACTGATCAACATTCATGATTACTATGTTGGTGGAAAAGATGTTGCATATCTAATTTCACCAGTACAAGAGAAAGAAAAATATTAGTTTAACTTGACATATGTCATGACATATGGTACAGTTGAGGTGTAGATGACAGAGAAGGAGATAGTAGGCAAGCTTAAGGATTACATGCAACGACATGATCTCCGGCAGTGGGAATTCGCAAAGAAGATAGGTGTTCCAGAGAGAACATTAAGCAGATGGTTAGGTAGAAAAACAAAAATCTCTCACGCATATCTACGAGTTCTTGAACAAGAAGGGATTATATAAAATTTTTTACCTAAAATATAGACATATGTCAGGACATATAGCATGAAGAGCACAATAAAAACATTAATATTCTCAACGCTAATAACCGTAAACATCATCATCTGGCATGAAATCCTTGGGTTGGATTTCTTACTGGCGGTGCTAGTGGCGGTTTTGGTGTTGGTGTTTGTGGTATGGGATAGGTGAGGGGAAGGGATTGCTTCGGCCGCTGCGCGGCCTCGCAATGACGAAAAGGAGGCTTTATGTTTTGGTCCAAGTCGAATCGGCTTAATACTGGTTTCTTGGAGATCCGGGAAAAGCTGCATCGGGATGTATTGGCGGATAATCCGCCGCGGAAGACTGCGATGAGAACAAAGCGTCAGACGTGTTGCGCAACTAACCATAAGTGAAAAAGTTACGAAAATAATCCAGAATTATTTTGATTCTGCATTTTTTATGTAATATATTGATATTATTGGACTAAGGCAACACGTCTGAAATTTCCCCAACTTTGGATAGCCCCATAGGTTTAAAATACTGCCAAAATAGCTACTCAGTATTGATAAAATAGAAGTAATCAAAACCGCTAATTACGAAAAGTTTTAAGCAATTGGCTATGATGGGTTGACAAAAGTTTAAAATTATGCTATAATATCTATTATGGATAGACAAAAAAGCAGTAAAATAAACAATATTCTTAAAAAATGGCCAAAAGGCTCTATAGCTGTGTATAATTGGTTAAGAGCGCAAGGAGTTTATCATCAACTTGCGGACACGTATGTCAAGGGATCGTGGCTAGAGCGTGTTGGTAGGGGTGCTTTTAAACGCTCTGGGGATGTTGTTGACTGGCGTGGCGGATTGTACGCGTTGCAAACACTATTAAAGATGTCTGTGCATGCGGGCAGCAAGACGGCACTTGAGCTGCAAGGTAGGGCCCATTATGTGTCAGTTAATATGAAGCAGCATAGCATTGTCCTTTTTGGCGGGAAAAATGAAAAGCTTCCGGCATGGTTTAGTAAACATGATTGGAAGGTAAAAATACGTTATGTTATGAGTGGAATTTTTGGCGATAATAAATTTATCGGTCTTACAGATCACAGCGCGGGTGATTACCAGATCAAGGTCTCATCACCGGAAAGGGCGGCGTTGGAATTGTGCTACGATGTCCCATTTAAAAAACCATTTGATGAGGTCGACTATATAATAGCGGGACTTACTACCCTTCGGCCACAATTAATTCAAAGTCTTCTGGAAAAATGCAGGTCTGTTAAGACGAAAAGAGTTTTTATGTATTTAGCGGAGAAACACAAGCACCTGTGGGTCAATAAGCTCGATCTAGGAAATGTTGATTTTGGCAGAGGAAAGAGAGCCCTATGCAAAAATGGTCATTATGACAAAAAGTATAAAATAGTAGTGCCAAAAGAAGAAACGAATCTATGAAAGATAACTTATTCTATAAACAGGCGGATCTCCTGATCCAAGTTCTTCCGCATATAGCCGCTGACGAAGATCTTGCTTTACACGGCGGGACGGCGATCAATTTCTTTGTACGGGATATGCCGAGATTATCAGTTGATATCGACTTGACCTATTTACCCATCTTACCCCGCGAAGAATCATTGAAACAAGTAGGAAAAAAATTACAAATAATCTCTAAAAAGATCCGCGATTCTTTGCCAGCGGTACGGATAGATAAAAAAAGTGATGAAAGGCAAGATAGCGTCACAAAGCTTTTCGTCAACTATAAAAACGCGATCATCAAAATAGAGCCCAATCAGGTTATTCGTGGCGCGTTTTTTGCCTGTGAGGAATTAAGACTTTGCAAAAAAGCAGAACAGATATTTGAGAGATCTGTTGCTGTTAAGACGCTGTCATTTGCCGAGCTTTATGGATCAAAGATATGCGCGGCGCTTGATCGCCAGCATCCGCGGGATCTTTTTGATATTATGTTGTTATTAAAAAACGAAGGTGTTACTGATGAGGTCAGAAAGGCGTTTCTTGTATATCTCATCAGTCACAATCGACCCATGTCTGAGCTTTTAGAGCCAAAATTGAAGGATGTACGCGCTGTGTTCGAAAATGAATTTTCCGGAATGACATCAGTTGCTGTAAGTTATGCGGATCTAGAAAATGCGAGAAGATCTCTAATACAACAAATAAAAGAAGATATTACCAAAAGTGAACGGGAGTTTCTTCTGTCGTTCAAGGAAATAAATCCTAAGTGGGATCTTCTTGGTGTTAAAAATGTCGAGGATCTACCTGCGGTAAAATGGAAGCTTTCCAATTTAAGAAAGATGGATTCTAAAAAACATACTGCCGCTATCAAAAAATTGGACAATGTCTTGTTTGGATAATGTTTTGTATCTTATTTCTTCTTCCTTAAATGCGTAGGCAGGATGCGGAGGGATTCTCTATACTTGGCGACTGTCCTGCGCTGAATTACAATACCTTCACCGGCCAGTGTTTCCTGAACGGCTTTATCGCTTAATGAACAAAGCGTCAGACGTGTTGCGCAACTAAACAAAGCGTCAGACGTGTCGCGCAACTTGCCATAACTCAATAAGCTACAAAACAAATGCAGAATTCTCTCGATTCTGGTAATTAGGCTCCGTCCCTAATTACTCAAAGTGTCTGTCCCTGACAACGCCTGACTTTTTCAGATTACTTGACTAAACCTCGACAGTGGTGTATACTATGTTCTATAAAACGAACATATGTTCGGTAAAAGAAGCAAACATTAAGGTGATGGAATCATGAAGATACGTGACAAATTAGACGAAATATTAAATCAAGGTTCAAAGATAAAAATATTACGTTTTCTTTTTGCTGCAAAGGACGAACATACAGGCAGAGGTATTGCTAAGGCTATCAATATGAGTGTATCGTCTACATATGAAACACTTCAAGAGATGAAAGATATTGGTATAGTTAGCGCAAGAAGAAAAGGTAAGGCAAAGTTATACAAACTAAGAGAAAATAATCATTTTGTTAAAGAGCTACTAGCTCCATTATTTGAAAAAGAAAAAGCTCTATATAATAATATTATTAATTCTATTAAGAAAGCTCTATTAAAAAATAAAAAGAATATTATTTCAATTGCTATATTTGGCAGCGTTGCCAGTAACCAAGAGACATCAAAAAGTGATATTGATTTAGCCGTTATCGTGAGGAATAATCGTGAAAGAACAAAAACTGACGAATTAATTGATAAATTGAGTATTGATATGGCCCAAAAGTTTGGTGTTGCCATTTCACCGTATGTTTTAACAGTATTAGAGTTCCGCCATAAATACAGTAAGAAACTGCCTATCATTAAATCTATTGTAAGCAATAATAAACTTATTTATGGTGAGCCAATAGAGAGGATCATAGCATGAGCGCTGCAAGGCATTTCAAAACAAAAAGCGTTGATAAAAGTGATTATTCAATATATCTAGGGAAGGCTAAAGAATTTTATCAAACAATGTATCAAGCAGAAAAGGCAGAAAACTGGAATGCAGTTGGTTTGAATGGCGTACACTGCGTTATTTCATTAATTGATTCACTTCTTGCCAAACATGCTGGAATACGTTCGACAGAAGAAGAACATATGAAAGTAATCGACCTACTTAATTCTTCCATTGCAAGCATGATAAAAGATGTTGCGCAAAAGAGCCAGGCCGCGAGGCGTGTAATAGCCAAAAAGAATCTCATTGAATACGAAAATAGGGATTTCAAGCAGAATGAAGCCTTGGATTTGATAAAACAAGTTCAGAGGTTTTACGATTGGGCCATTGAGTATATTTAATATGAAAACAAAGCGTCAAGTAAAAAGGGGACAGACACTTTTTAAGTGCTTCAAAAAGTGTCTGTCCCCTTTTTTATTTCTTCTTCCTTAGATGCGTAGGCAGGATGCGGAGGGATTCTCTATACTTGGCGACTGTCCTGCGCTGTATTACTATCCCCTCACCGGCAAGTGTTTCCTGAACGGCTTTATCGCTTAATGGCTTAGCTTTATTTTCAGCGCCCACAATTGCCCCTATCTTTTTCTTTATAGTGATCTTAGAGGTGACCTCGCCGTTTTCCTTCTTTATCCCATGACTCAATAGACTCTTCAAGGGCACTACCTTATCGTTTACTTCAATATATTTATTAGATACAGTGCGGGTAATAGTGGAGGGGTGCATGTTGAGCGCGGTTGAGATATCCTTAATAGTGAGGCTTTTTATCTCTTCGACACCATTAGCCATCTCATTCTTATGAAAACCCAGGATGAAATCCGCCACCTTGCACATGGTTTCCTCGCGCCGCTTGAGGTTATCTATCAGGTGCCTTGCCGAATCCATATTCTCTTTCATGAATTTGCGCGTTTCAGGGTCTTTTACGATA